>JAIEPT010000100.1 GCA_019748295.1 Gemmataceae bacterium
GCCGTGCCGAAGTGCAGCTGCACGGATATTATACGCTCAAGACGGTTATTCGGATAGGCTCTAAGCCGCAAGCGGGGGAGACGACTGCATAATGGGTACGAACCATCGGACGCGTCCAGTCCGGCGGAACGCCACGGAGGGCGTTCCCTACAGAACGCGACGTTCGTCGCTACTCCTATCTGCAGACCCTTCAGCCGATTTTGGGTTGCCCTGGCGCCACCAAGGCAATTTTCAGTCTCCCGCCACATTCGTGCGGCCGATCGCCACATCGAACTCGTGCAGCAACGGCACCAGCATCGCGGCGACGGCGAAGCCGAACGAACCGCCGGTTACCACGAATGGGATCAACGGGTCGCTCGTCTCGCCCAGGCCGACGCGGCCGATCAGCACGTTCGTGATCGTGTAGAACACGGCAAAGGGACAGATCCAACTCGCCAACGTCAATGCGGCGGAAGGCCGATTCGCCGCCAGCACATACCACATGCCGCCGACGCCGGCGAAGATGAAGCCGGAGAAGCTGAGCCATTGGTACTCGAATTGGCCGTTGATCAAAATCAGGTAGATGCAGACGAGCGTGCCGACCGAGAGGAAGAACACGGCCCCAAGCGTGAGAATCGCTGCCGTCCGGCTATTCAACGTGTGCAGGGCGACGTGCAAGCCCAGCATCATCGTGAACGCGGCCAGGATCGCCCAACCCAGGACGAGCCCAAGGCCTGATTCGAAGTTGCGCTGCGGCGTCGGCGGGTTCGCGAGTTGCCCGCGGATCGCGAAAATCACTACGAGGATGATGGGCGGAATCAGGTACTCCTTCACGTTCCAGAGCACGCCGAGCAGTTTGCCGAAAATGAACTCGTGCGGCGTCAGGTCGGTCACCATCAACAGGTCGAGTGCGCCAAGATCGCGTTCGGAAGTGATCGACGTGACCGCCTGGGCCGCGGCGAGCAGCAGGCTGAGCACGATCACGGGAATCAGCGTGCGTGCCGCGTGAAACGGCAAGGTTTCCATGACCCCCAGGCCATACCACGCGATCAGGCCGACGACGACGAAGTACGCCGCCTTCACCATGAGCGGCCGTCGGCCGTAGGCGCGGGTGACGACTTCGCGCCACATGATCGGATTCGCCCACACGGGCCTCACTCGGCCCGGAGCGGCGTGGACCGATCGACCCTTTTCCGTCGCCTCGGCGTCCACGACTTCCGAATCGCGCTGGATGATCGGCTCGCCGGAAGGGTTCCACACGCGAAGCTTCCAGATGCCGAAACCATTGAGCAACACGGAGATCGCGAGCATCGCCAGGCCGAAGCCGTAGGCCGAGGCAAACGGCAGGGCACGCTGTTGCGTTTCGAGCACTCGCTCCAGGGCGATGAATGGATCGAGGCAGCTTTGAATGGTTTGCAGCAGAGATGCGTTGCCCGTATCGCCGCTGATCCACCAACCGATCACACCCAGCCCGCGCGCGACTACGAGATAGAAGACCAGGAACAGCACCGTGAGCGACAAAGCCTGAAACGTCTTTTCTCGCCACAGCGCGACGAGCCCGCCGAGCGAACCCGCCGCAAGCGCGGTCGTCCCCAGGATCACCAACGTCTGGATGACCTGCCCCGGCGCCACGCCCCCCATCAGGTGCAGGAACATGAAGATCGGCAGCGTGCCCGCCAGCAGCATCACGATCTGCAGCAAGCTGCCGGCGATCTTCCCCATCACGATCTCGAAATTGCTGAGATCGGTCATGAGGAGCAGGACGAACGTTCGCCGATCTTTTTCCTGCGAGATCGTGCTGGCGGCCGAGAGTGCGGAGAAGAACAGCAGCAGCACCAGTTGAACGAAGCCAAGAACCTGGAAGGCGAGCAGCGCGAAGCGGGCGTTGTCGCCCAGCGTCGGCGTCCGTTCCCAGCCCACGGTCGTCTGCCACACGGTGAGCAGCAACACCCACATCGCGCCGAACAAGGCGGCCCGCGTGCCGTAATGGCGAGGCCGTCGCGGCAACGTGAGCGATTCGCGACCGAAAATAGGTCCCAGCATGGATAGCTCTCAAACCCGCAAGTTGCAACCACTTCGATACGCAGCGAATCGCCCATTCGTTCGTCTAGGGACGCACGGCACGTTCGTCCTCAGAACAATCGGAAACAAATCGAGGAGGCTTTGCATGAAGGACTTCGTCAAGAAACTGTTTCGACATGTGGCCTGGGCGGACCAGAAGACGCTTGAAGCGATCCGCGCCACGCCGACGGCTCATCCGGAGGCATTGCCGCTGCCGCTGATGGCCATGTGCTCGCGGCGGAGCATGTCTGGCTCTCGCGTTTCGAGCAACGCGAGCTTCGCTATCCCGTTTGGCCCACACTGACTCTGCACGAATGCGATGTCCTGTCACGCGCAGCGACGAGTTCATGACGCATTACCACAAGCGGAGCACGTGAATCCGCGTTCAGCATGATGAAACGCAGGTTTGGCGACGCCATTCGGAGCGAGCCGGACGTTGCGATGGCGAACGAAGTGCTGGGGAGACCCTCTGCCACAACGTCGTTCGCCTGATTCATGAAATGCCCAAACTAGGGATTGAGCCGAATTTCGCTTCGAAATAGGGGTTGTGCGAGCGAACCCTTCCATCATTTGAATTGACTTACCTCAAAGAGCTCTTTATCCTATAGATGTAGATGTTTGTTCAGTACCCGGGTGGGCAAAATCATGAACTTTCCCCTAGATGTCGCGAAGGTTATCCAAGCGATAGGGGTCCTCTTCCGTGAAGATGGCGTTCAGTCGATGAACTACATGCGGCTTCTGAAGCTGCTTTATATCGCGGACCGAGAAGCGATCCTGGAAACCGAGCAACCGATTGTAGGTGGCCCCTTCATCGCAATGGAGCGAGGTCCTGTCTTGGAAGAAGTCTACGACCTGATTCGCGGCCAACATACTGACATGCCTTTATGGGGCGACTTTCTTGAAACCAAACGTTACAACATTGAGCTAATCCAAAAGCCAGATGTGAAAAAGCTGTCGCGTTACGAGATTAAAAAGCTCCAAGATGTCTCGCGGAGATACATCTTTCAGGACGAATGGGATCTGGCGAAAATCACGCACGAGTTCCCAGAGTGGATTAAGAACAATCCTGGCAGCTCGTCGAGAAAGATTCCGCTTGACGACATTCTTGATGCCTTGGAGATCGCCGAGTCAAAGGCCGCCATCGTTGCAGACACGCAAGAATCTGCGGGCTTACGCCGAGACTTGGCGAATGCGGCCGCCATGGTTCATCATAAATGAAGCATGGTGACACGTTTATTCGAAAAGACAGAGATAAGCATTTATGGATAGTGCTCTCTGACCCCTTGTTAGACCCTGACAAGGTTTTGCTCGTAAACGTAACCACGATCAACGGCACGAAGGAAACGGCTTGTGTCTTGGATGTTGGCGACCATCCGTGGATTGCTTACACTTCATGCGTTCATTACCTCAAATCGGAAGTGACCTCGCACGACCTCTTATGCGCGGCGAAAGATGGCGGGGCCTTTCTGCTTCAAGAGCCACTTGCCCCATCTGTGCTACGCCGAGTGCTTGACGGTGCTGCTGAATCTATCTACTTGTCTCTTGATCGCGCCGACATCCTCATCAATCAAGGGTTGATTGATTGCTAGCCCCCCTTTTTGTGCAGCTGCCCCCGTTCTTGTGCAGGGGTGGACCTTAGAGCAAGCCCCCGTTCAAGGGGAGAGGGGCGACAACGATCGCACTGCTTCAAGCCAACCGGTGCTTCTTGGGTCATCGCGTACGGTCCTTGAAGCGATCTCGCGACTGCCTTCATTCTCTTGTCCCCATCGTTTTGTCCACGCCCTACCACCTTGCAGTCCGCATGACGCCTGACCATACTCGTTGCGTCCGCGCCAATCGCGATCGGGAAAGAGCGAAGGAGAACCGCTCATGGATATTTTCGGTTGGGTTGCCGAACGCCGACGCGAGTATGCGCGGAACAAGGATCACGCACGCTTCGATTTGGCAGGCGTCTTTCATGAGGCCCATACGTGGGGCGAGTCGGATCCCGACCGCTATGTCGCGGAGCTGAAGGCCGCGAAGCTGCAGGCCCAGGAGATGGATGAGCCGTTCTGGTCGCTGTATTACCAGGCGTTTTACCTGGAAGGGCTGGTCCACTACAAACGCGACTTCCGCGATGCCCTCGACCTGGCCGCTCAATGTGCGCTCGCCGTGCAGAAGCCGATGTTCGCGAATTGGCCGGGGCGGTTTCTCGTCTACAACACGATGCTCTACGCCTATGTGTTCGTCGATGCCTGGGGCTACGAGGATTCGATCCGCAAGTTCATCGCCTACATGGACCGCGAAGTCCCGGCCACGCCGAATCATGATCGCCTGGTCTTCCTGATCCGCAAGACCGACTTCGCGATGGAATGCGAGCGCTGGGACGAAGCTCGCGAATTGTGCTACGCCCATATGCCGGTCGCGGAGGAGTTGGGCGAGCCGGGATACATGTACGCCATCGTGTCCGATCTGTTTCGCATCGAGTACGAGCGCCGCAACTGGGAAGGGATGATGGCGTTTCCGGACGTGCTGGAAGATCTGAATCGCAATACGACGCACCCGAATTGCCGGGCTGAATCGCTAGCCTGGCGAGCCGTGATGGCCCGGCAGCGCGGCAACGAGGAGATGGCGCAGAAGCGTCTAACCTCCGCCGAACGCCGCATCGCCCGCATCGACGGCGCCCCTTCGCGCGAGTATTTTCTGGCATTAGCCGCGTTTCATGAAGTGGGGAACGATTACGAAGGAGCCCTGGCGATCCGGGAACGCGAACTGGCCACCTACTGCGACAGCGGCAAACTCAGCCACATCGCGGCAATCCACATCGAACGTTGCCGCATGAAGAAACGCCTTGGTTCGCTGAAGCCGGAAGACGTGAAGCAGGCGGAACAATCCATCGACGCGTTGCTGAAGCCCCCGATCTTCCGATCGAAGTTGGAGCGAGCAATCGCGTAGATCGTGGTGTGCGACCGCGGGCGCCATTTCCGCTTTTTGTGAGGAAAAGTCTTTCGAGTTCCGATGATCATTTCGGTAGAATCGGGCCTGCTCCTTCCACATCCAATCCGGAGCAACCATGGATCCGAAATCGGCCGCGTGCATTTCGTTTCTCTCCCTCATTGCCTTTTGGGCTTCGGGACGCTGCCGTGAGAAGGCGACGGACGAACCCGCCGAAGGCCGCGTTCGCGGCTCGATTCGCAAAGCGATGGAAGAGATTCACGTCGAAGTGATGGAAGGCAAACGCTCGCTCGCCGACGCCAGCCGCCTGCTGACGCTCGTTTCGCTCCGCGACGAAACGGTCCGCATCGCTTACGAAGTGCAAGGCAAACCCCTCGACCTCCGCTCCGCCGACTTCCTCCTCCAATGGACCGAAGACCTGACGCAGCAAACCGACGCGCGGAATTCAAGCCTGGCGGAAGAGGCGCTGGAGAGGGTGCGGAAAGAACACGCGGACTTGATGCGGGCTGCGTACTGAACACGCAGAGCCAGCGTCGCCCACCTTTGTCGGGAAGGTCACATCTAAGTCAGTGTTGAAGGCGAATCCGACGTAGGTGCATTTGCGTCGGACGACTGCCTTAGCAGCGATAAAAAGCGAGCGACGCCGAAGCCGAACGAAAATCAGCCGGCTGATGATGATCACGTAGCTGGCGAAATCGAGGTCGGCTTCCAGGTAGCCGGTTTTGGGATCGTTCGGATCGTAGAGGACCGTTGCGACTGTGCTGGAGGGGTACCGTTGCACGAGTTCGTTTGCTTCTCCTTTGCCGAAGCCGCGTGGGCGGATTTCGCGGAGCGATACGGTTTTCCGTTTACCACGTTTTCGTACGCGATCGCCGGCTCCGGGCGGAGCGTCTTCCACGACACCTCCGACGAAGCGATTTTCCCCTCGACCTTCGGCCAACTCTGGACGCTCTGGGTCTCGAGAAAGGTGGAGACCGTATGCCACTCCACCAATCCGCCCACGACGATGAAGCTGAGAGCCACGACGTGGGCCCACCAGGGAGTTTTTTCAGAATCGGCCATGGAGAGTCTCCGTCTCGCCGCTGCGGCGAGCGTCCTCATGAAGCCATCAGTTTCCAGGCTCTCTCACGCAAGGGCAGGCGATTTGGCAAGGGTAAACGAAATGGCGCCGGTGGTGGGGTAGATGTGCAGTTGCGAGATGGGAGCATCGACTCCGTCCGGAAGGACGGCTCGAAGGTTCAAAGCCGCGATGCGCTTTTCGACGTCATTTAAGAAGGAAAACATTTGCCCTTCGACGACTTCTTCAAGTTCCGCGAAAAGCCGTTGCATGGGCGGCGGCATCGCGATGAACTCAAAAGAGCCTTGCCACAAGCAGGCTTTTTGATCCGCCTTGGCGGAACCGATGACGTTCCCCCCGCTCCAAAATTTCAACGCTCGGCATACGTAGAACCTTTGGCTTGAAGCGTCACAGTCCAGTCCGGCTGGGGTCTTCGAATTCAAGATTGAGAAGCCGCTCCCTCAATCTCGAGGAGCCTTCGTTGACTTCATCGGGTGCGAAAGTCATGAGGGTCACGATGTCGCCTTGCGTGGATTCAGGCAACTGGGCGAGAAACGGCTCCACCATCGCGTCCCGCTGCTCGACCGAAAGGCCATGAAACCGCTCATCAATCACACGAACGCGGATCACGGCTGAGTTGTATCTGTATGCATCAACCTGCAAAAATCCGCCCTTCCGAACCGTGCTCTCGACCAGTCGGGTTTCGTCCGTCTTCTTCGATTCCCATTGCGACATGGCTATAGCGGTCATGGCAATTGACTCCTAACCCAATCGAGGACTATAGCGGCAGTCTTCAGGAATCCACGCGCTTCGCCTGTTTCGACGCGTCCTGTTTGGTAACGCAGGTCTGTACTCCATGGAAATCGGCGTAGTCGCTTGACGAGATCCAAGGGAAGGCGGACGCCAAGTTGAAGTAGTTCAACTTTCAGAATTTCCGTGCGATGCATCGACGCTCCGGAAGTGATCCGTGCTTGATACTCCGGAAGCTGCTGTTGCGGCGCCATATGAAGGATCAGAGCCTTGAGTGCGCACTCGATTGCGTAGCCCCCGACATATTGAGCGTCTAACGTCAACCGGGCATCCATCAATGCATGTGCCGCGAATAGACGTTGCTCGGCCGCGCGCAAAAAGTCGTTAGGCGTGAATGTCGACACCCGTCGCCCAGGCAGATATAGAGCATGAATCGACGCCCGCAATGATCGTAGCAAGAACGAAACAAAAATGGCAGGCGAATCGCTTCGCCTGCCTTCTCGAATCGTCGCTAAACGCTTCCGGTTCGTCAACTCATATTCATTCCGAGCAGGAACTCGGCGTTGACCTTCGTCTTTCTCAGACGCGTCGTGAGCATTTCCATGGCTTCCACCGGGTGCATGTCGCTGAGGACGCGACGCAAGATGCGGACGCGGTCCATGGCGTCGGGGTGGATGAGCAACTCTTCCTTGCGGGTGCCGGATCGATTGATGTCGATCGCGGGCCACACGCGCTTGTCCACTAGGCGGCGGTCAAGGTGGAGTTCCATGTTGCCCGTGCCCTTGAACTCCTCGAAGATCACTTCGTCCATGCGGCTGCCGGTATCGACGAGCGCGGTGGCGAGGATCGTCAGGCTGCCGCCTTCTTCGGTCTGACGGGCGGCTCCGAAGAAGCGCTTGGGCTTCTGCATCGCGTTCGTGTCGAGACCGCCGGAGAGCAGTTTGCCGCCGGAGGGGGCTTCGGTGTTGTGAGCGCGGGCCAAACGAGTGATCGAATCGAGCAGGATGATCACGTCGCGGCCATGCTCGACCAGGCGCTTGGCCTTTTCGAGAACGATGTCGCTGACGTGGATATGCTCGCTCGAAGGCTCGTCGAACGTGCTGGCGACCACTTCGCAGTTGGGGCCGGCAACGGTCCGCTGCATGTCGGTCACTTCCTCGGGGCGCTCGTCGATGAGGAGCACGATGAGGTAGGAGTCCGCGTGGTTCTTGAGCAGGCTCAGGGCCACCTTTTGCAGCAGGATCGTCTTGCCCGCGCGAGGCGGCGAGACGATGAGCCCGCGCTGCCCCATGCCGATAGGCGTCACCAGGTCGATGACGCGCATGTTGATTTCGTCGGGCGAAGTCTCGAACACAAGCCGGCGGTTCGGGTGCACCGGCGTCAGGTCCTCGAAGTTGGTCGGAGAGATCCGCTCTTCGGGGGCATGACCGTTGACGTTGTCCACCTGCATGAGGGCGAAGTTGTCTTGCCCTTCGACCGGCAGACGAATCGGACCTTCGACGATGAGGCCGGTTCGCAAGCCGAGTCGGCGGATTTGGCTCGGGGAGACGTAAATGTCTTCCGGCGAAGCCAGGTAGTTGTGGGCGACGCTACGGAGGAAACCATAGCCGTCCGGCAGAACTTCGAGAGTGCCGGAGCCGCGAACCAGGATGCCTCGTTCGATTTGTCGGCGAACGACGCTGATGATGACCTGGCCTCGATTCATGCCGGTGTGCTCATGAATGCCTTCGCGTTCGGCGTAGGCGAAGAGCTTCGGCATGGGCAGGCGGTAGAGATCGTCGAGGCGGGTGCTCGGCGGCTTTTCGCCTGGAGCAAGCTGAATGCGTTCGGGGCGAGCCGAACGTGCGTCGCGGCCATCGCCGTCGCGGCTGTCGCGCGTATCACGCGTGTCGCGACCGCGGAAATCGCGTGGCTCGCTCGGGCGTTCAGTGCGAACGTCCCGTACATCGCGGTCACGGTCAGTTCGTGGTTCGACGCGATTTCGGTCCGCGAGGGGGCGATCAGTGGCGGGACGATCAGGCGCGGGACGATCCGCGACAGGGCGTTCCGCTCGTTCCGCTCGTTCCGCTCGTTCCGCTCGTTCCGCTCGTTCCGCTCGTTCCGCTCGTTCCGCTCGTTCCGTTCGTTCAGGCCGTTCCGATCGTTCTGCTCGTTCGGAATCCCCCCGTTCGGAACCCGCTCGTTCGGAACCCGCTCGTTCGGAACGTTCCCGTTCCGCAGGCGGCGCGGGCGGAACCGGTGGAGGCGGCGCGGCAGCGGCGGCAGGGGCTTGCCCGGCTTCGCCAGAGGGGGCCGCGGATACGACTTTGCGAATGATGCGGCGTCGAACGACGCCGCCTGTGGTTGAAGAAGTGGTCGAAACGTTGCTCGATCCTTCGTCGCTACGAGCGACGGCCATGGCGTAACCTCCAAGAGACATTGCGAAAGACCGCGGCGACAAACAGCGTCGGGCCCGGTCCAAGACACAAGCGAAAAAACAAACCCTGATTCCCGGACTACGCGTCCGGCAGATGGGCTCCGAACCAACAGGCGAACCGCGAACGACAAGGCGTTCGCCAGCTCAGCGGAGGGGTTCGGTCTGGTTCTGGTTCATGCTCATTTCAAGAGACGGAACAGGACGGCTCGAAACATCCTTCCTCGATGTCCGATCGAGCCGATGGACTGCGAGTCCTCCACGAAGCTTCCTTGTCGTTAGAGACAGACTCGGCCTGGGCATCTTGGTCGCTGTGCGGGAAAATTGGAAGCGCAAATTGCGCCGAACATTGCTTTCGCTCGCACAGAGGGCGTCATACTCGGGTGCTGCTGCGGCAAGAAGCGCAGGTAAGCCGCGGAAACGCATTGCCAAGAGCGTATGCACCATTATGGCATTCTTTTCCGATTTGGAAAGAGGGATTCGGCCGGTTGCCCCGCTATTTGCCTGTTTTCGGACCCGCCAGCGGTCGAAAAACCGTAGAAGCCATACAACCTGGAAGACGCCTCTCCCAGGTTACGATTGCAAATTGCAGATTTCCAATTGCAAATCGAAACGAGGCCCTCGCCTCTCCTCAATTTGCAATCTTCAATTTGAAATTCGAAATCCTTTGGTCTTCTTGCTTCTGATTTTGGATTGCATCTTTTGTTCCTGCGGTTCGGCAAGCTAGACTTGTGGTAGAGAGCGAGTACGCACCATGTCCGTCATCCCCACTACCGTTGCCCGCGGAAGAGCCCTCCCTCTGGGAGCTTCGGCCACCACCAATGGCGTCAACTTCGCCATCCTCTGTCGCCATGGCACGGCTGTCAGCCTCGTGATCTTCCCGCTCGACAGCGACCATCCGCTGAGCGAAATCGCCCTCGATCCCCACGTCAATCGCACGGGCGATCACTGGCATGTGCTGGTCGCTCCGGTGCCCCTTTCCTTTCGCTATGCATGGCGAATCGACGGTCCGGCGGGCCCGAAACATCGCTACAACCCGGACATCCTGCTGCTCGATCCCGCCTGCACCGCAGTCTCCGATGGAGCACGCTGGGGGCAGAACGGCCATTACTTCCGCGGCCCCTGGTCCGGGGCACGGGGAACCCATCGTCGCAGCTTGTTCATTCGCCAGCCGTTCGATTGGCGCGAAGACGCGCCGATCAGAACGCCGCTCGAAGATTCGATCATCTACGAACTCCATGTTCGCGGCTTCACGGCCCATCCGTCCTCCGGCGTGAGCAAGCCAGGCGCCTTCGCGGGATTGATCGAGAAAATTCCGCACCTGAAGGAACTCGGCGTCACCGCGGTCGAATTGCTGCCGGTGCACGAGTTCGACGAGGACGATTGCGTCTTCTCCAACCCGAAAACAGGCGAATCGCTGCGCAATTTCTGGGGCTACAACAGCATCGCCTTCGCCGCCCCCAAGGCCGCCTACGCCTCCAAAGGCCCGGACGGCGGGCAGGTGAACGAGTTCCGCGAGATGGTCCGCGCCTTCCATGAGGCGAAGATCGAAGTCTATCTCGATGTCGTGTTCAATCACACCGGCGAAGGGGACGACCGCGGCCGCACCTATTCCTTCCGCGGACTCGACAACGAGCTTTACTACATGCTCGCCCCCAACGGCGAGTACATGAACTTCTCGGGCTGCGGCAACACGGTCAATTGCAACCACCCCGTCGTCCGCGACATCATCCTCGCCTGCCTCCGCTTCTGGGTCGGCGACATGCATGTCGACGGCCTCCGCTTCGACCTCGCCTCCATCTTCGGCCGGGACTCGAAGGGGAACGTGCTCGTGGAACCGCCGATCGTCGAGATGATCGCGGAGGATGGGCTACTCGCGCACACGAAGCTGATCGCCGAACCCTGGGATGCGGTCGGCCTTTATCAGGTCGGCGGATTCCCGTGCGGCAAACGCTGGTCGGAATGGAACGGCCGATATCGGGACGACGTCCGCAAGTTCTGGCGCGGCGATCACGGCATGACTTGCGATCTGGCCACGCGCCTGTGCGGTTCGGCGGATCTCTACGAATGGTCCGGCCGAAGCCCCGCCCACTCCGTGAATTTCATTACCTGCCATGACGGCTTCACGCTCAACGATCTCGTGTCCTACAACGAGAAACACAACGAGGCGAACGGCGAAAGCAATCGCGACGGGGCCAACGACAACCATTCCTGGAACGGCGGCGTCGAAGGGCCGACGAACGACCAGATCATTCAGAAACTGCGAAATCGTCAGGCCCGCAACCTTTTCGCCACACTGATGCTCTCGCAAGGCACGCCGATGCTGCTCGCCGGCGACGAGTTTCTGCGGACGCAGCAAGGCAACAACAACGCCTGGTGCCAGGACAACGAGTTGAGCTGGATCGACTGGTCGCTGAAGGATCAGAACGCCGATTTCTTCCGCTTCGCCCGCATGATGATCGCACTGCGAAAGCGGCACCCCGCCCTTCGTCGCCGCGAGTTCTTCAAAGGCCGCGGCCCGGAAGGCGTCTACGAGCCGGACATCATTTGGCACGGCGTGGAACCGTACCAGCCCGACTTCACCCACGGCAGCCGAACGCTGGCCTACGCGATCAACGGCTCGATGACGGGGCGAGAACCCGACTCCGATTTCTTCGTCGCGTTCAATGCCTGGTCCGACACCGTCCGCTTCCGCCTGCCCCCTTCCCCCTCGGGTCGATCGTGGTTCCGAGTGGTGGATACCGCCGTCCCCGCGCCGCTCGACGTCGTGTCCGAGGCCGATGCGCAAGAACTGCCTCTGCAATTCGTCTACCCCGTCGCTGCTCACTCGCTGATCGTGCTGCTGGCGTAAGAGAGTGGTCCTCACGCTCCGCGTGAGGTCAGCGGCGATGTAAGGTCAGACAGGCGTGGAAACAAGTTTATTAACTTGTTTGAAATGGCCTCATTGCAGCCCATTCCGACAAGTTAATAAACTTGTCGCCACGAAAGGCACTTTCGACTTCGAATCGCTGCTGACCTCACGCGGAGCGTGAGGACCGCTCTGGCCGCGTCGTGTTCGAAGAGTTCGCGCTTTCCGTCTGCTGCCGGCACGATACATTGATGCCGCCCGCCTTTTCGCCCTTCGCCATTCGAGGTTCGCGTGAGCACGTTTCCGCTCGACCGCGTCGACGACACCTATGCCGAGGCGTTTCGCAGCATCTACGCGGAAATCCTCATCACCGCCCGCGATCGAACTTGGCTCGACCATGCGCTTCATGCCGCCACGGGGAACGCATCGAGCAGCATTATGTGCGACTGCGAAGCCGCCGTCGATCGCCATGTCGGCCCGGGCGGCGACGAGTCGTTCGCCACGCCGGACGGCAGGCCCGGCGCCATCGTGCAGTTTCATGTGCCTCGTTTCCGCAAGGACCGGGCCGAGGCGCTCGAGCGATCGCTGCTCGTCCGCATCAGCCAAAACGTGCTGACGTGTGCGACGTCTGCCGCGTTCAACCTGCTTGATGAACCAACCTGGTTCAAGCTGGGCCGCAAGCTCGCCTATTTCGGCGATGGCTTCCAGTTTCGGGCGGAGCGATATGGCCGCAAGGTGTGGGTGGTGCCGATCCTCGGAGGGGAGTTCGTGATCGACCGCCGCTTCGGCTACCGCGACGGCATCATGGGGGGCAATCTGTGGTTCTTCGGCAAAGACATGAATGCCGCGCTCGCTGCCGCGGAAAAGGCGGCTGCCGCGGCGAGCAAAATGCCCGGCGTGATTTTGCCCTTTCCGGGCGGCGTGGCCGCGAGCGGGTCGAAGGCGGGCAGCCGTTACAAGTTTTCGATCGCCAGCACGTATGAGGCTTTCTGCCCCACGTTGCGCGAGCAGTTGGGAGAGAAGTCGAAACTGCCGCCGGGCGTGGGCTCGGTGATGGAAATCATTCTCAACGGCCGCGATCTGCCGACGTTGACGAAAGCAACCCACGCGGCGATCGCGGCATCTCTCGACACGCCCGGTCTGGTCCGCATCTCGGCCGGCAACTACGGCGGCAGGCTGGGAAAAAGCTTCATCTACCTGCATCCCGAGAAGCAACCGCCGGTTTAGAGTCTAAGTGATTTTAGAGTCCAAGGATTTCGAAACAGGGCGAGGCCGGGGAGAGCGAGACGCTTCGCCTGCACCACCCCCAGAACGATTGCCCTATTCTTTGCGTTCGAAGACCACTTTGCCGCCGACCATCGTCGTGAGCACGCGGATGCGCGATACCTCCTCCGTTGGGCAGGCCAGATAGTCGCGGTCGATAAGGATGAGGTCGGCGAGTTTGCCCGGCTCCAGGCTGCCTTTGATCTTCTCTTCGTGATGCAAATATGCGTTGTTGATCGTGTAGAGCCGCAGAGCCTCTTCTCGGGAGAGCGATTCCTCGGGATGGAGCACCAGCCCCTTCTCGGTCTTGCGCGTGAGGCACACTTCGATCGCAAGCCAAGGATCCCAGGGGTTGGTCGCCTTGCGCGGATCGAGCTTGATCATGTGGTCGCTGCCGCCGCCGATGACGGTGTGCTTCAGCCAACTCTTGTAAGGCTGAAACCAGCGAACCCGTTCGGCGCCGAGCACTTTGTGCAGCGTGGCTCCGTCTTTGTAAAGCCACGCGGGCTGGACGTCGGCGCAGACGCCGAGCTGTTCGCAACGCTTCAGGTTTCGGGCTGACGGGAAATTCGCGTGCGTGATGCAGAAGCGAAGATCCTTGATCGGCGTGGTGCGGTCCACGAATTCGTAGGCATCGAGCAGCACATCCATGCCGCCTTCCCCCGCGCAGTGGGCCGTCACCGACCACTTCCGCTTCGCGGCTTCCGCGGCGAGAATCTTCGTCTGTTCCAGCGAGGTGAAGAGCAGGCCGCGGTAGTCGTTTTCGATGATCTGATACGTCTCGCCCGGCGGCCAGGGCTGACGCATGAACGCGGTGCCATTGAGCATGCCGCCATCGAGAAAGAATTTGATCGGCCCAATCTGCACCCATACGTCGCCGACGCCGCTCGGTCCGCCCAGCTTGTCGTCGCCCGGGAGTTGCTCCAGCCGTCGAGCGATCTCTTCGCGTGTTCCATAGGGGCTGAACGAACGCGAGCAGTTGATTCGCAGCGTCAGTTCGTCCGCCTTGCGCAGCGAGCGATACAGGTCCAGATCGCCGCGGCTGCCGGCCCGGTCGGCGATGCTGGTGATGCCGTGCTCGTTGTACATCGCGAACAGGTTCTTCAGCGCCGTGCGTCGATCGATCTTGCCGGCCTTCTCGCCGGGCACGTTCTTCAGCACGCCGTAGGCGTTTCGCAGCATCCCGGTCGCCTCGCCCGTTTTCGGATCGCGGACGATGACGCCGTTGGCGGGGTTGGGCGTGTCGTTATCGATCTTCGAGACTTGCAGCGCCATGGAGTTGACGACCCCCGCAGGCCCCGCGTGATACAGCACGGGATGCTTCGGCGCGATCGCATCCAATTCCGCTTTCGTCGGGAAACGGGCCTCGGCCAGCCGTGTGGGAAACGCATACCGCAAGACGATCCATTCGCCTTCCGGCAGCGTCGCCGCCTTCTTGCGAACATAGGCGAATACGTCGTCAAGGCTCTTCAGATAAGGGATCTCTTCGTTCACCTCGCTCATCGCGGCGCCGGTGGGATGCGTGTGGCTGTCGTAGAGCCCCGGGAGCACGCAGCGACCGCGGGCGTCGATCACCTTGGTTTTGTCGCCGCGCGTTTTCAGCACCTCCGCATCGCTGCCGACCGCGAGAATCCTGTCGCCGCGGAGGGCGATGGCGGAGGCGATCGAGAACTTCGCATCGACCGTGAGCACCTTCGCGTTATGAAAGATCCAATCCGCCTCCTGAGCGTGAACCGAACCCATGGTGGCGAGCAGGACAAGGGCGGCGAGACGGCGCATGGCGGCACTCCGGCGAACGAAATCGATCCGCCGAATGTACCGCAACCATCAGGCGAGTGGGAGCACGATTCTTGTCGACAATCGTTAGAAAGCGGGCGGATGGCGTTTGGGTGGCACGCCCTGAACGTAGCGAAGGGCGTGGTGAAGCACTCGAAACGTTTATGGAAATTGGATGCTGCGACAGCACCGCTTCCACGCCCTTCGCTACGTTCAGGGCGTGCCACACGTTCCGTCTACGCCGGTCTTCCGCTTGCGGCTTAGCGAGACCCGTGCTTTCTTCGAACGCTAAGCCGCAAGCGGAAGACGGAGGTTTCGAAACGAGTTTCAAGCGATTAGGGATCCAGCAGGATGACGCGTGGGCAGCGTGAAATTACGGCCCGCCATGTCCGCGATGGTGCGGCCGATCGCGATCGACGCGGTGGCGGCGGGGGAGGGGGCGTTGAGCACGTGGATCATGCGGTCGGCTTCCACGAAGCGGAAATCGTCCACGAGTTTGCCTTCGCGGTCGAGGGCCTGCGCACGCACGCCGGCACCGAAGGGGCGAATATCTTCCATGCGAAGCTCCGGCATCAGCCGTGCCAGCGCCTTGTGAAACGCCCGCTTCGACAGCGAGCGATACATCTCGCCGAAACCCGTCTTCCAATGCTTGCGGGCCATCGCCCAAAATCCGCGGTAACGCATCATTTGGCCGATGTCGCGCAGCGAGATCTTCGACCAGCTGTAGCCCTCTCGGCATAGCGCCAGCACCGCATTGGGCCCGGCTTCGCGGTCGCCGTGGACCGTCTTCGTGAAGTGGACGCCAAGGAACGGAAACGCGGGGTCCGGCACCGGGTAGATGAGGCCCTTCACCAGATGTCGGCGTTCGGGGACGATCTCGTAGTATTCGCCGCGAAAAGGGACGATCTGCACGCCCGGATCGACGCCGCACATGCGGGCGACGCGGTCCGATTGCAAGCCGCCGCAGTTGACGAGGTGCTTGGCGCGAAAGGGCCCCGCTTTCGTTTCAAGCACCAACTCGCCGGCATCGCGTGTGACCTTCGTCACCTGGGCGTCGACGCGAATCTCCGCTCCAAGATCACGCGCCAGCTCGGCATACTTGCGGCTCACCTGCTTGTAATCGACGATGCCCGTTTCCGGAATCCACAACCCCGCGATGCCGGCGATGTGCGGTTCGCGTTCCTTGATCTCCTCGGGCCCGATCCGTCTCATGCCGGCGAGACCGTTCGCTTGCCCCTTGCGTTCGAGTTCGTCGAGGTTGGGCAATTCTCGCGGGTCGGTGGCCACGACGACTTTGCCGCAGCGTTCGTGCGTGATGCCGTGCTCTTCGCAGAAGCGGTACATCAGCTCGCGCCCTTTGGTGCAGTTGCGGGCGCGGTAGGAACCGGGGCGGTAATAGAGGCCGGAGTGGATGACGCCGCTGTTGTGCCCCGTTTGATGCTGGGCCAGATCCTTCTCGGTTTCGAGAACGACGACGGAAACGCCGAACCGTTCGACGAGGTTGAGTGCGACCGACAACCCGACGATTCCGCCGCCGACCACGGCGACGTCGCGAACGCTGGCCATGCAATGCCTCCATGATGGCGACGCGATTATCTTAGCGACGTGGCGAGCGGCCGGCGTTAGCCGGCTGGTAGTGCGACCTTGCAAGTCTCCTCATTCTGCTTTGTGGCCTGCATACTCGGCTTTGAATGAAGAGACTTTCAAGGTCGCACTACCAGCCGGCTAACGCCGGCCACTCGCCAGCCAACGAAAAAGCCTCGGATCGCTCCGAGGCTTCGGATCGGCTGAACGCGGCTTCGATCACGCGTAGTCGACTTGCCAGTATTCGAGTTCCACGGGGACAGGGCGGCCGAAGATCGTCAGCTCGACGCGGACGGAGCCCTTGTCGGCGAGCACTTCCTTCACTTCGCCTTCCATGCCGGCGAAGGTGCCGTCGCGGACCTTGATGCGGTCGCCGCGATCGAACTTGGCGCTAGGGACCTGGTCCTTCACTTCGTCGATGCGCTGCATCTGGCCCAGCATGCGTTCGACTTCGCGATCGCTCATCGGGGGCGGCAGTTTGCCGAGGCTTCCGCCGACGAAGTCGCCGACGCCGGTCGTTTCACGGAACAGAAGCAGGATGCGGTCGTTGAACTCGACGCTGACCATCAGGTAGCCGGGGTAGAGCTTGCGCTCCTTCACCACGCGCTTGTTCTTTCGCATTTCGGTGACTTTTTCGGTCGGGATCACGATCTCGCCGAAATAGTCCTGCAGGCCTTCGATGCGGATGCGTTTCTCGATCGCTTCCTTGATCGAATCCTCGCGATTGCTCGCGACCTTCACCACATACCACTTGCGATCGCCCGTGGGAGGGGCCATATCGGGGTCGGGCGAAGTCAGCACGCGCGGAGGAGGCGCGGGGGGCGCGGCAGTGGCCGTCGCTTCCGGGGCAGCCGCCTCGGCCGTCTGCGTTTCTTCGGATTCAGCGGTCGGTTCGTCGATTACCACAGGGTCTTTTCCTGCTGTTTGCGGAATTCTTCGGCGACGTTGACTTTCAATACGGAGATCAAGTCGCTCCCCAGAACCTTGATCCAAAGCACATCGAGGAAGAACAGAAAGGCGGTAAGCAGAATCGTGGTCACCAGCACCACGATCGTGTCGGTCACCAGACGCTTTCGCGTCGTCCACGAAACCTTGTTCATTTCCGCATCGGTCGCGATCAGGAAGTCGGCGAATGTCGGCCAGTTCACCAGACGCCAGGCGATCCAGCAGACCGCGGCGATCAGAAGCAGCGGGAGAATGGTTCCGACATGATACATGATCGGCAGGTAAAGTTTCGTGTCGCGGCTTTCGTTTCCGGTGAAGGGGATCCACCAGAACCATTCGTCGGCCGCCGTGCCGAGCGCGCTGCGGCCGGCGAAGGCGTAGATGCCGGTGAGGCCGATCACGAGCAGGGCCAACAAGGTGCCGCGGCGAACGCGTTGGCCTTGGCTCGCCTTGTACCCGGTGGCGTGAAACCAACCGCGCTCTTCGGTTTTCTGCAGCCATTTGCCGAAACCGGGGCGGAAATAGACCCAACCCAAGCCGCCCAGCAGGGCAAGGCCGAGGACCAGCGTGAGCAGCACGCCGAAGGTTTCCATGCCTTCGCGAGTTTCCATGTAGTTGCCGATGTTCACGACCAGCGCCAGGACGAGAAACATCACGAGCCCGCCAAGGATCGAACCGGCTCGCAGGCCGGGCATGCGGTGCTGAGCTTCGAGCTTCAGCAGACCGTAGATGAGGCCGACTCCGACGAGAATCGAGAAGAGAAAGAGCAGCGTGCTGGAGAGGAACGGATTGAGAACCTTGGGATCGCCCAGTCCCAAAACGTTGCTCCAGAAGATCGGGAAGAGCCCGAAGAAGCCGATGAAGGCAACGACGAGCAGAGCGCCGCCCAGGAGGCTGCTGACCGCCAGTTGCTGCAAGGGACTGCGGGTCGTCCGCTCGATCGCCACGTTTTCTGCCACAGCCATGGCCATTCCTTACCGGTGTGAGGCCCCCAATCGGACGCGTCCAATGCGTTGGGAGCTGTTCCAAGCCCAGGGGCGACCGAAGGGAGCACCTGGGATCGCTTTAGACACTCCGATCCCAGGAACTCGCTGCGCGCGCCCCTGGGCTTGGTTTGCATTCTTCTTCTTCAGCAGGGGCGGAGCGACTCGAACGCTCAACCTGCGGTTTTGGAGACCGCTGCTCTGCCAATTGAGCTACACCCCTAAAAAGGAGCCGGGAGCAGCGAGTTCCGAGTTGAGAGTGGACGCGGAAGCTTCCAAGTCTCGCCGAAAGAAGTTGGAGCCGCGAGCGATTTCCTCGGCTCCCGACTCCCGACTCGCTACTCCCGACTCATCCAGCTACTTCTTGCGCGATTCCTTGTGCGCTGTGTGCTTGCGCTCTTTGCGGCAGAACTTTTTGAGGTCCAACCGC
This sequence comes from Gemmataceae bacterium, assembly GCA_019748295.1. Classification (GTDB taxonomy): domain Bacteria; phylum Planctomycetota; class Planctomycetia; order Gemmatales; family Gemmataceae; genus JAIEPT01. The sequence goes on from JAIEPT010000100.1 coordinate 19,024, forward strand.
TCGGCGCCGCGGGTTTCCTTTTGGGTGCGGTAGTTGCGGGCTCCGCAATCCGTGCATTCAAGCCAAACATATTCGCGCATGACGAGCAACTCGTGCTGAGAAGCCGCCATCCGCGACGAAGCCTAGGCTTCGTCGCGGATGGCGTGCGTTCGAGGTTATTACACAAGGATCTTGGTGACGACGCCCGAGCCGACCGTCTTGCCGCCTTCGCGGATGGCGAAGCGGAGGCCTTCGTCCATGGCGATGGGGGAATCGGGCAGCAGTTCCACGATCATCTTGATGTTGTCGCCGGGCATGCACATTTCCGCCTTGGCGCCGTTTTGGCCGACCAGTTCCTTGACGGTGCCGGTGACGTCGGTCGTGCGGAAATAGAACTGCGGGCGGTAGTTCGCGAAGAACGGCGTGTGGCGGCCGCCTTCGTCCTTCGAAAGGATGTAGACGTTCGCTTCGAAACCCGTATGCGGGGTAATCGAACCGGGCTTGGCGAGCACCTGGCCGCGTTCGAGGTCCGTACGTTCCAGACCGCGAAGGAGCACGCCGACATTGTCGCCCGCGATCCCCTTTTCAAGCGTCTTCTGGAACATTTCGACGCCGGTGATGACCGTCTTGCGAGCGTCCTTGCGGAGGCCGATGACTTCGACTTCGTCGCCGACCTTGCAGAAGCCGCGTTCGATACGGCCCGTACCCACCGTGCCGCGGCCCTTGATCGAGAAGACGTCTTCGATCGACATGAGGAACGGCTTGTCCTCTTCGCGAACCGGGTTGGGGATGTAGCTGTCGAGCGCTTCCATCAGCTTGTCGATGCAGGCGCCGGCCTTGTCGTCGCTGGGGTTTTCCAGCGCGGGCTTGGAACTGCCGCGGACGATCGGAATCTCGTCGCCGGGGAAGTCGTACTTGTTAAGCAGCTCGCGCACTTCGAGTTCGACGAGTTCGAGAAGTTCCGGATCATCGACGGTGTCGATCTTGTTGAGGAAAACCACGATGCGCGGCACGCCGACCTGACGGGCAAGCAGGATGTGTTCGCGGGTCTGCGGCATCGGGCCGTCGTTGGCGGCGACGACGAGGATGGCCCCGTCCATCTGGGCGGCGCCGGTGATCATGTTCTTGATGTAGTCGGCGTGGCCCGGGCAATCGATGTGGGCGTAGTGACGATTGGGGGTCTCGTACTCGACGTGCGAGACAGCGATAGTCACCGTCTTGTTGGCATCGCGGACGATGCCGCCCTTGGCGATTTCGGCGTAGCTCTTCACCTTCTCCAGCTTGTTCTTGTAAGCCTGCCGCTGGAGAATGGCGGCCGTGAGCGTCGTTTTGCCGTGGTCGATGTGACCGATCGTGCCGACGTTCACGTGCGGTTTGTTTCGTTCGAATGTTCCCTTAGCCATCGATCCTCTCCGAAGTCAAAGCAAGTAACCCGGCCAGAGGCCGGCGGTCGGGGTTTGGTCACAGCGACGTTAGAGCTGCTGAAGGGATTTGAACCCTTGACCTCGTCCTTACCAAGGACGCGCTCTACCAGCTGAGCTACAGCAGCAGGCCGTAAGATCTTATGCTTTTGCGGCCTGACGGAAAGATCCGCCCTAGGCGACGCCGCCGAGGCGACGTCGGAATCAGGCGGTTTCCGCGAGAGCGGGTGATGGGAATCGAACCCACGTATCCTGCTTGGAAGGCAGGGGCTTTACCATTAAGCTACACCCGCGACGAGTGGTCGTGAGTAGCGAGTCGGGAGTCAGGAGCAAATCAAAATCGATGGAACTTCAATCATCTTGATTCGACTCTCAACTCCAGTCTCGCTACTCCCGACTCGCTTCAGTGGGCAGGGAGGGATTTGAACCCCCGTAGGTGTTAACCGTCAGATTTACAGTCTGATGCCATTGGCCGCTCGGCCACCTGCCCGTGAATCCGTCTCCTGCCGAAACTTCGATTTCGCCCGAAGGCGACGGTGAAGCTAGCGGTGGGAGTTGAACCCGCAACCGCCGGTTTACAAAACCGGTGCTCTGCCAGTTGAGCTACGCTAGCGAGATTCGCTCTACGCCGAACGCAAGATGCAATCGCAACGTGCGAACGCAAAGCCGGAAAGTCCCACTATAGGAAAGCAAGAGAACGCTCGCAAGGCGTTTTGCACGCGCCGCGGGAACGCTCTGCGGGAACGCTCCGCTTCCCTCCGCTCAAAAGACAAAAATCCCCGTGAATGGGTTCAGCCCACTCCGGGAACCTTCTGCCGATTTTGTATGTCTGCAAGGGAAAGCGGCAATCTGCCGGCAAACCCAAGCCCAGGGGCGAGCGCAGCGAGCTCCTGGGATCGGAGCGTCGGAAGCGGAACATGATCTCGGTCTGGATCCCAGGAGCTCGCGACGCTCGCCCCTGGGTTTGGAACCAGTCTCTGTGGTTCGCGCGCAGGAACTCCGAAACCTTAAAGCATCCGCGGCAAATTGCGAATACTCTGGTGGAGGCAGCTGACCTCCACACAAGGAAGCCATTGTGACCAACCTCTTCGCTCTTGGCGGCATGATCGGCCCCGCGTATCTCGTGGGGGCGATCCCGTCGTTGATCGAGCACATGCCGCCTTCGCTTCGCTGCTGGATCGGCTCCGACGAACCCGAACAAGCGACGCGCGTGCACCGCGGATTCTTCGGCGCCTGGATCGTGGCGATGCCGTTCGCCGGTTGGTTGGCCGATGGTTCCTCACTTGCCGCCTCCATGGCGATCGGGGCCTTCGGCATGGCGATTTGCTGGTCGCTCCTCGCGTTCAAGGCGCCGCGCCGCTCCGAAGCGTTCTTCTTCGGCGGACTCGGCTTCTTCTACGCGTGCATGACCATCGCCACGCTCGCCAGCTTCCCGACGCTGCTCGACGCCACCGACCGCAGCCCCGAAGCGCTCTGTTGGGGATACGTAGTCGTAGGCATCGGCATGCTGACCGGGCCGGCCCTCGTCGCTCGCATCGAGAAGTGGATCGGCTGCCGCGGCACCTTGTCGATGATGGCGGTCGTCAGTCTGATGCCGTTGCTGGTGTTGTTCGGCTGGGAAGAGCCGGTTCGGAAAGTCGCTGAAATCGACATGTGGACGGATCCGGCTTTTTGGCTCGGGTTGCTCGCGCTGGCCCTCTACTTCCCCGCGGAAACCTGCATCGAATCGTGGGCGCGGCCGTTTCTCGCTGATCTCGGCTACTCCGAACGCCGGTTGGCGATTCGCCTGGCCGGCTTCTGGGGCATGTTCCTGTTCGGCCGATTCATCTTCGGCTTCGTGCGAACGGGATGGGAAGGGGCCGTGTTGGCTGTGGCGGCACTGTTGTGCGCCTCGCTCCTGGGCAATGTCCGCGGCACTTATCAGAATCGAGCAGGCACCTGGGGCCTATGGCTCGCGGGGCTCACGTTCGGGCCAATCCTCCCGGGCTTGCTCGGCTTGCTGCTCGGTTTCTATCCGGAAACGCCGGGCATGATCTTGGGAGTCGCGCTCGGCATCTCCGGGTTGCATCATGCGTTTCTCGAACCGTGGCTTGCGGAGAAAGCAAGACAAACGTCGCCGCGCGAAGCGTTGCGGTTGCCGTTGGCGTTGCTGCTGGTTTCCAGCGTGCCGATGCTGCTCGCCGCCGCGCTGAATCCGAATCCGCAATATCCGCCGACGAGAGTCCGAGGGGGCGATGCGAACATGAAGGCGGAGAATCCGCCGCCGAAGAAGGGCCGACTCTGGAAGCTCGTGAACTGGTTTCGCAAGCCGGCGAACAAGGCCCAGTGATCAATCCCGTTGAACGCGGATCGCGAGAATTACGCGTTCTTTCCGCTCCGTTTGCACGCGGGTGACGATCGGCAGATATTTGTTGGCCGCCAGCCGAAAGACGATCTCGCCCTGGTCCGGCGGAGCCACGGCGAGCGTCGTTTTCCCCTCCTTGTCCATCGCCTGCTTGACGGTGATTTCAACGCTCTTCATGTCCACCAGCGGAAACGTCGCCTTCTCGTTCTCAGGCAAATCTCGAATCGTCGTCGATTTGATGCGGAAGCTTTTCAGATTCGGATTCAGCTTCCGCACTTCGTCCGCAATGTTCTTGAGCCGCGGATCCGGGGCGTCGCCGTCTTCCGAAGCAAACACGACGATGACCGCAACTTTGGTCTTGGGCGCATCCGCGGCGGCGACCATCGGGACAGCGAGCAGGACGAGAAACGTGCGAATCATCGAGGTTTTCCTGTTTCCCGCTTGCGGCTTAGCTTAGCTAAGAGATTGTTTCGGAACCCCTGTCTTCCGCTTGCGGCTTATCGTTCGGAGAAAGCCCTGATCTCGCTAAGCCGCTAGCGGAGAACCTGACCAGCCGGTTTCGAACATCTCCCTTAGCGATCAGGCGCTTCAGATCGCTAAGCCGCAAGCGGAGGGCCTGCGGAACGCCTGCGGAACGCCACCGAGGGCGTGTTCCCATCGGTTCCCCGCACGCGGCAGTCCGAATCATCCTCGCATAGAGGACGGCGATTGCAACCGTTCGATTCAGCGCACAAATGAAACGCGTGCCTCGGACACGCGTTTCGCGGAGTTCGCTTCCTTGCGGGCTCCGTTTATCGTGGGCGGACGCTCACGCCGGTCACGCCCACCACGTCCACGGTCGGCACCGTCGTGTCGAGGATGATCGGGTTCGGCGTTTCGACGCGGGAGACGTTCCCCGCAAGGTCGGTCGCTTCCACCTTGATGAAGAACTGCTGCCCAAGATCGCGCGGGAACGCCCAGCGATACTCGCCTTCATTCTTGATTCCCTTCACGATCGGCTGCCACGCTCCCTCCGGCGTCGTTCGGCAGAAGATGCAGATCGGGTCATCGCCTAGATTCTTATCGGTGGCGCTCCAGCGGATGTCGATGGCGCCGGCGGAAGCATTCAGTTCGACAGGCCGCAGTTGCAGGAACGGCGGAGTGGTATCGACTTCGATGTTCGTGATGGGCTGGTCGCCCGGTTGCGGAGCCTTGCCGCCGAAACCATTGCCGTTGGTGATCACGAAGCGGATGCCGAAAAGGCCTTCGCCCGGCAGATCGATGTCGGCGGGGCTGCGGCGATCGGCGTCCTCGGTTAAGCGAATCCACCGCGTGCCGTTGTCGGGCGTCATGTAGACTTCGACCTTGCCGATGCCCGACGAACCGACGGATTCGACGCGGTAGTCGATCTGGGCCTGCGTCGTGTTGATGAGCGGGCGATTGCCGGTCGTCCGGGCGGGGCGATTGCCGCCGGGGGTCGGAGGCAGGGCCTGGGGGTTATAGTTGGCGACCGTCGCGCCCTGGTTGAAATTCGTCGGCTGACCCGCGAGCGGATTCCCCACGGGAGGCAGCGACGGTTGGTTCGCGAACGCGGGATTCATGACGGGCGGCACTGGCGGCAACGGCGGCACGATCGGCAGGCCGTTCGGCAGGCCGTTCGGCGGGCCGCCCATTGGAGGCGTCGGAGCTTTGCCGACGGCCGGAGGCATGTTTCCCGAGCCGAAGGGCGGGAGCGAGGGGGGCGTGCTCTGCGACGCAATGGGCGGAATCGAGGGGCCCATCGACGGCGGAGCGGTCGGCGGAGCGGTCGGCGGAGCCACAGCAGCGAAGAGTTCGCGTCCCGTGACGCTCTTCGTGCCGACGTTGCCGGCCAAGTCGGTGGCCGTCACATGGATCGACAGATCCATTTCGTTCGGATTGATTTTGTAGATGCCCGCCTGGACGACCGTGAGCGGCCGATCGCCATCCGGAGCCTTCACCACAACCTTGAGCGTGTTGGCATCCGCGTTGGCATCCGCGACGTTGCAACGGATGAGGAAGCCGCCGTCGGAGCCCATGCCAGGCTGCACCTCGATCGCAGGTGCTCGCGTATCGACCACGACGCGCAGCGCGGGCGCTTCCGCACTCACGTCGCTCGGCGTCGCTTTGCCGAACTTGTCGACGGTGACCAGTGAAAACCAGTATTCGCCGTCGGCCGGGACTCGGTAATCGAAGTGCGGCGTCGTCGGGCTGACCGCTTCCTGGCGGACCCAGTCGCCGTTGCCGCTTTTCACGTAAAGCTGCACTTCCTTCAAGCTCGCCCGGATCCGATCTTCCATCTGGATCGGCAGCTTGAAGGTGGTTGTTTTGGTGAAGGTCTTCTTCATGCCGCTCGCCTTGGAGTCGGCATCCTGGGCGGCGGTGAGGCCGGCGCCGGCGGCGGTGAGGCCGGCGGCAGCAGCGGCGAGCATCAGGGCTCGCAGGCTTCGCACCGTCCAGCGGCCCCAGAATCGCGTCGACATGACTGGAATCCCCCAAATCGCCTCGGTGGCCGATCCCGCTTTCCCCGCGCGCAATCGACGGCTCGCAAGCTCCGCCGGGCGCGGCGTCCTGCTTGAACGCGGGGCTTATAAAGGGATTTGCAGGGCTGTCAACACCGAAAAAACGCCCCCATGCACTTCGCGTCAGCTCTTGGCGAAGTGAGCAAGCGCAGCGACCTAGGGCGACAACGTGTCGATCCGTTGCGAAAAGGTGGTCATACGTTCGAGTTCCGCGCGCAGATCCGCCTGGAGGACGCGCTCGAGTTCGATCAATGTCCGCGCCACGGTCCGGCCATCCATCACGCGGTGGTCGTAGATGATCTTCACGTTGACGATGCCTTGTTCGCGGATCGGACCAAACGTGAGATACGTCGTCAGCGGGCAGAGCGGGTGCATCTGCTCGACGCCAAGGTTACCGAGGCTGGAAACAGCGAAGGTGCCGAGACGCTTTGCTTTCGCATAGCCCGACGTGTTGAGCGTTTGCCACATGAGAAAACGCCGCAGAAAAGCAGGCAAACGCCCGAGACGGAGGATTTGGCGGAACGACGACACCTCGCCGACGGGCTTGTCGCGGTATCGCTGGATGGCGTCGTCGATACCGCGGAGCGATCCATTCCGCGGGTCGCGGATTTTCGAGCCGAGCACGACGGATTCCCCGTCAAGTTCTCGTTCGATGAGCAACGCGCATTCGCTGATGGGGTGCTCGTAGAAGTGGGGCCAGGGCCAGCGAACGAAGCTGCGCCGCAGTTCGGGAATCGCCTGCCCCACAATGCTGTAAGCCTTGGAAAAGACGGCCGTCCACGAAACGCCGGCCTTGCGGCGCAGTTCGACGAGGGAGCGGACGTCGGTGTCGCGGGCCAATGGCAACGACGGCACCTTCATCGCATGATGCATCAATTCCAGCACGAAATTGCGGGCTGGGGAGATGCGCAGCCGACGGCCTCGGCGATCCTCCGACATGTGACATCCTTTTCCGGGCGAATCTTGAACGCATTGGAACACACGCCGCGAAAAAAGGAAACGCGACTTGGCGATTGGGTTGATATAGGGGCCGAAGCGAAAAGCTTCATCGTCGAGGCGTGAGCGGATTGGTCGTTGGCGCCGGCGTGTTCGGCGTGGCCGCGCCGATGCTTTGCCCCGAGCCAGGGCGGATCACTTGATGCACCGGAGCTTCTTCGAGCACCGCGGGCGTTGCCGTCTTCGTCCACGCCAGCGGCATCGCCGGCGCGGCGTTTCCCGGCGTCCACCATGCGGACGACCCCAGCAGAAAGAGCACGCCGTAGCAAAACGCGGTTGCTTTCCACGAGGGGGAGAACAGCTTCAGCGCACTGCCCGCCGCCTTGTTGAGCCGCGGAACCAGGCCGTTCAGATCGACGGAATACATCTCGTCGAGCACGAGGTGCGACAAAAAGCCGATCATCGTGCCCAGGGCCATGTATTGGCGAAGGCCGAGCTGCGAATGATGGTAGAGGTGAAACACCACCAGCCCCGCGATCAGCATGGCCGGAATGCTGTGAAACATGCCCCGGTGAACCGTGAATCGCTTGAAAAACGAAGAGAGGGCATAGCGCACGACGAAATACGCGAGAGCCCCAAGCATCAACGCCTTCTCAAGGGAAAATCCTGCCCCTAGAAGCCGCGGCATCAGAAGCAGGGGCGCCGCCATGCCGGCAACGCCGAAGAGATGGCGCACGGGAATGCCGCTATCGCTGTCGAAATCGGGCATCATGCCGCCGACGGCGCAAAGGCTGGCGGCCATGAGGGCCTGGCCCCAGTCGAGATTCCATCCCGAGGCCCCCGCGAGCGCGTAGATGCCGCCCAGAACGGTGCTGGTGGTGACGTGAACTCTGAAATTCGCCATGGACTAGGCCTCCATGCCTGGCGTCCGAAGAAACGGTAGACCCAGGCATTGTGGCAAGGAAGGCCATACGACGCAACGGCGATTGCAAACGACGTTCGCCGGTTAGCCGCGACGCGCAGCGGAGCGCGGGCAGCGCGCCATGCGATCACATAGTTCTCTGCCCGCGCTCCGCTGCGCGTCGCGGCTACTAACCACGGCGAGCTTTCAGCGATCGATCAGCAGCATATCCGCCACCGCGAGCGGCAATGTCACAACCAGGGCCCCGTTCTCGCTGCGAGTTTGCAGCGGGCCACGCTCGACGCTGCGGACGCCCTTGGCCCCCGCGCCGCCTTCGATGCGGATCGTCAGCGCCGCGATCTCCTTGCCGCTCCAATTCATCAGCGGCACCGCCAGCCGATTCGCCTTCTCCTGCGTGTCGATGCACGTCGTCTCGACCAGCGTTTCGCTGCACGTCACCGGCCGCACATAGCCCTCCGGCAAAAACGCATCGACGAGAGCGGAGCGCAGATTCGCGTCCATGCTCGTAGGCAGGAAGTGAGCGTACATCGAATCGTTCGCCCCGCGATCGACGGGCCGAATCGGCAAGCCGCTCTTCAGGTATGCCTGTCCTGGCAAGAAGCCGAAGAGGACGACGCGCCCCTTGCCATGCTTTTTCTCGACCACCCCGGGGGAACCGTCGCCGAATGTGCCCAGAACTTTCCCGTCCGCGACTTTCAGCTTCTGCTTCCAAATCATGACGGGCACATCGGCGGCTTTCGACCTTCCCTGGCTCCACGTCGCCTTGTCGATCGGCACGTAGGACGGCAGATCTTGCTTCGCCAAAAACGGCTTATTGGGATCGAGCAGATACTTCGACACCAACTGCGGATCGACGGTCAGCTCCTGGCTTTCGACGCCGTAGAACGCGGGGGCCGATTTGCTGGGACGATTGAACTCATCCATGAAGCCGCCGCCCGCGAGGGCGATCACGGTGCCGCCGTCTTCGACGAACTTTTTGAGCGCCGCCATCGCGCGCGAATGCATCCATTGCTGCGTGACGTAGACCGTGCGATACTCCTTCGCCAAGCCTTCGACGAAGTCGTCCTCGGTCACGAAATCGACGGGCGTCTGCGAGTGACGCAGGGCGTACCAGATCGCCTTGCGCTCGTTGTTGTGAAGCGCCAGCGTGCTGTTGGAGACGTTGGCAAGCACGTCGTCCACGGACGAAAGCAGCAGGCCCACCTTGGCGGGGCGGACTTTGCCGTCGAGCACGTAATCCTCGAACACGCCCGCATCGTGCGATGCATCACGGAGGGCCTTCCACATGGGCAGATCGTTCGTGTCCATGTAGTTCTCGGTCCCGCCCACCGACGACGGCGACGCGCAGAAGTAATTGATCATCTTCGCGCCGTGGGCGATCGACGAGTAATACGAAAGCCGAAAGCTGCGCGGCGTATTCCCCGGCGAATGCGGCATCACGTACATGTGGATCGGCAGATTGCGGTACTTCGCCCCGCAACGCAGGCCGTCAGTCAGGTAACCCATGATTTGGCCGCTGAATTCGGGGATTTGCCAGATGTAATCCTCGCTCCAGGGCATCGTCATCGCCTTCATCTTGAAGGGCCGGACGTAGTCCATCTCATTGACGAGATAATTGGAGTGCGGGGAATAATTGGCGCCCGTAAGAACCCCCATGCTCTCGTAGTAGGCGGTTCCCGCGGCGTAGTGCTTGCCCCCCTTTTCCTTCGCGGCCAAGATCGCGTAGTAGTGCAGCGGATGCTTCGCATCCTTCGAGGCGGTCTGCCAATCCCCCGTGACGTCGGCCGGGGCTTGCTGTGCCTTGAGATACGCGGCCCATTCCTCCGCAGTGAGCGGATGCGGCGGCAGGTGGATCTCGTCGCCGTAGCTCACGATCTTGAGATCCTTGAACTCGTCCGGCTTCGTCGCCTGATGCTTCTTGATGGCATCGACGTTCGCGTCGGGCCAGTGAGCGACAAGCTTGCGCTTCTTCCCCTCCTGGCCGACAGCCGTGTTGTCGCCGAGCAGCAGCGCGAGTTGGCGGGCCTCGGGGAAATGTTGCAGGGCGCCCGAGAAACCCATCACGTTATACGTCAGCAATCGCTGAGGCACGGCTCCGCGCTGGGGGAACTTCTTCACCTCGCCCACGAGCCAATCGAGCGATTCCTTTTGCGTGCGGATCTCCGGCAACCACCAGCGTTCCTTGAGAACGGCCGCATGGGCGGCGTTGGGCGCGACGTTCCCTGGCATCTCGAACGTGACCGGCGAGTAGTAGCTTGGCGTCCCCTTGAGCATCGCCTTGCGCAACACCTTCAGCCCGCCCTTGCCGTCGGGGATCGCGAATTCCATCTCGAGCTTCAGCCCGGTGGCCTTCCCCTTGTACTCGGCCTTGGGCGCCCATTGGCTGTGATTGAGGCTGTCGAGCGCTCCGCCCAACGGCACCCAGCCCGATGTTTCGCCCGGTTGCAGATAATCCTCATCGGGAATCGATGCGACCATCGGCGACTTGGGATCCTTCGGATTCGCCGGCTTGCGATACTTCGCGCCATCCACCTCCGGCGCCAGCACCTTCGGATCGACGGCAAGCGAACGTGGGCCGGCAACCTGATACTTGGTTTCGTCAGTAAGACGGCCGCTCCGCAGCACGCGCGTCGTGGGCCAATCGCGAACGTGGATGTAGTACGGCGAGTGTTGCCCATCCCACATCGGCGCGATGATCGGCACGCAGGGGCCGTAGCCGTCCTTGGGGTTTGTGAAACGGACGAAGACGTCCCCCTCCTGCGTGAGCCAACCGTCGAATTCCAGGTAGTTCGCTTTTTTCTGAGCCTCGATGCCTGCGACGTCGTCCGTGAGGCAGACGACATCGATATGCCGCCGGGCCGCCCGCACACGCGGTTTGCCGTTGTCGAGTTGCGGACCAGCGATGAGCCGAACGATGGCCTGCCCCCGCTTGAGGTTGGCCTTCCCTTTTTCCTGCCAAACGATGTTGTCCGTGGCGCCCCAGAAAAACCGCTCCCAGGTCACTCGCTTGTGGCCATTCAGCGGCCAAATCTTGGGGTCTTCGAGCTTGCCGAAGGTTTCCTTATAGACAGTTTTGCCGCCCTGAAGCACCTCGACGGCGTGTTCCACCGCGAACATCCAGGGAAGTTCATAGCGCGTCATGACCGCATAGGCGCCGTCATGCGGAATCTGCACGACTTGCGTCGCAATCGCTTCCTTGCCGCCGTCCGTTTGCTCCGGAGCGCCAAGACATGCCATGCGCGAGAGGAACGAAATGGCGAAGGTGGCGCAGTAGTAGTTTTCCCGAAACGGCACGACGTTCCAGCCGTCCTGCTCCGGCTTGAAGTCTTCCCCTTCCAAAAGGATGCGAGCCGGCTTGGCCGCGGATTGGGCCTGGGCAGTGCCGACAGAGCTGATCCAACCCAGAAATGCGGCAACGAATACGATGCGGCGCATGCAAGTCCCCCCTCGCGTTGCGTGAGCGATCGAACGGAAGACTTGCGATGATAGATGGGGCCAAGGCACGCCGCCAGCGGATTCGCTCATTCGCAAAGGAGCCGCGCACGCAGTAAGCGGACACGCAGCATGCCACGCGGGCAAAAATCGACGCCGATGGTGTTGGGGGTAAGCTTCCGCGTGATGTGCGGCGTAACCGCTTACTGCGTGCGCAGCTCCTTGAAACCTTGCTATTCGGCCTCGGCGCCCACGGTCCACGATTTGGGCCAAATGTCCTTCACATACTGAATCGCGAAGAAGAACACCGGCGTGAGGATGATGCCGAAAAGCGTCACGCCGGTCATGCCGGCAAACACGGCCAGGCCGAGTGCTCGCCGCATTTCGGCGCCGGCTCCTTCGGCGATCACGAGCGGCACGACACCGAGGATGAACGCCACCGACGTCATCGCAATCGGACGCAATCGCAGACGGCATGCTTCGAGGGTCGCTTCCCAGCGATCCGCCCCCGCTTCGCTCCGTTGCTTCGCGAACTCCACGATCAGAATCGCGTTTTTGCACGCGAGGCCGACGAGCACGACGAAACCGATCTGCGTGAAGATGTTGACGTCCTGCCCCATAAGAAGCACGCCCGCCGTCGCGCTCAGCAAACACATCGGCACAACAAGCACGATCGCGAGCGGAAGCGACCAGCTTTCATATTGAGCCGCGAGCACGAGGAACGCGAGGATCACCGCCATGATGAAGGCACGCGAAGCCGTGTCGCCCGTCTGTTGCTGCAGAAGCGCAAGCTCGGTCCATTCCGTTTGCATCATCGGCGGAATCTTCAGCTTGGCCGCGTCTTCGACCTTGCGAATCGCGTCGCCGGAGCTGACGCCGAACGAGGGCGTGACCGTGACCGTGGATGCCGGGGCGAGATTGTAGCGCTGCACCATCACGGGGCCCGTCGTTTCCTTCACCTTGAGCAAGCTGCCGAGCGGAACCGGATTCTTCGAATCGCCGACGAGTTGGATGCGATTGAGATTCCCGGGACGTTGGCGGAAATCGCCATGCGCCTGCACGTTGACCTGCCAGGTGCGGCCCATCCAGTTGAAGTCGTTGACGTAGAGCGAGCCGAGGAACACTTGGAGCGCGTTGGTGATTTCGGAAACATGCACGCCTTTCGCCATGGCCGCGTTGCGGTCGATGTCGAGGTTGAGCCACGGCGTATCGGCACGGAAACCGGTGAACGCATCGCGGACGATGCCGGTCTCTTCCGCGGCCGCGATCACTTTCTCGCCGGCATCTTGCAGAGCGCGCGAGCCCAGATTGTTCGGATCCTTGACGACGACCACGAATCCGCCCGCGGCTCCGAGACCATCGACCGGCGGGGCCCCGAAGAGATTGATCAGCGCCCCAGGCACGCCTTCCGCGAAATCGGATTGAAGCTTCGAGGAGATTGCATCCGCGGCCAGGGTGTGATCATGCCGATCCTCGAACGGCTTCAGCATGACATAGACCGTGCCGAAATTCGGCGCGTTGGCGCCGAGCAACACCGACTGCCCGCTGATGGCGACCGTGTGAGCGACGCCATCCGCCTTGCGAGCGATCTCGTCGATTCGGCGAACCACATCTTCCGTGCGAGAGAGCGATGCCGAGTCGGGGAGTTGCACATTAACCAGCAGGTAACCCTTGTCTTGGTTCGGGATGAACCCCGAGGGGGCCGTCTGCAAGGCGAGATAGGTCAGGAACAGCAGCCCGCCGTATCCAACCAGCACCAAGGCGCTGAGCAGCAGGGCAACACGGACGCTGCCGATGTAGAGCTTGGTGATCCAGTTGAACCCGCGATTGAACGCGGCAAACGCCCAGCCGAGGATGCGGTTGAACAACTTGCCGAGCACGACGCCGACCGCCGCGGCGAGGGCGGCGACGATCAGGCGGAAGAACGGCTCCAGCGCCGGCGGCAACTGATCGCCAACGAGCCGACGCAACGCCGGGCCCAGGAAGAAGTAGCCGGCTAATGCCAGCAGCAACGCGAAAGTGATGCGCGGAGCGGGAAGCGGTTCCACGTTCCCCGTTTCCTTGCGGAGCAGCAACGCACAAAGGGCGGGAGACAACGTCAGCGAATTGAAGGCGGAGATCAACGTCGAGACCGCGATCGTCACCGCGAACTGACGGAAGAACTGGCCCACGATGCCGCCGATAAAGACGCACGGTACGAACACGGCCGCGAGCACGAGTCCCACCGCGATGACCGGAGCGGCCACCTCGTCCATGGCCCTGATAGTGGCATCGCGCCTATGCATGCCATGATCGATATGGTGCTGCACGACTTCGACGACCACGATCGCATCATCGACGACGATGCCGACGCCCAGCACCAGGCCGAAAAGCGTGAGGTTGTTGAGCGAGTAACCCACCATCGCCATCACGGCGAAGGTGCCGATGATGGCGACCGGCACCGCGGCGAGCGGAATGACCGCGGCCCGCCAGCTTTGCAGGAAGAAAAGCATCACCAGCGCGACGAGGATGACCGCATCGATCAGCGTCTTGCCCACTTCGCTCACCGATTCGTTGATGAACGGCGTGGTGTCGTAGACGATCGCGTAGTCCAGCCCGGCGGGAAAACGAGACTTGATGTCGCTCAGCTTCGCACGCACTCGCTGGGCGACGTCGAGGGCGTTCGATCCGGGAAGCTGGTAGATGGAGAGCGCGACCGAAGGCTTGCCGTCAAGCCGGCAAGCCTGGTCGTAGCTGAGGGCGCCCAGTTCGATTTCCTTGCAGACGTCGCGCATCCGCAGCACGCTGCCGTCTTCCTCGGCCTTGAGGATCATGTCGGCGAACTGCTCCTTTTCGGAGAGACGCCCCAGCGTGTTGATCGTGAACTGAAACGCCTGGTTATTGGGAGCGGGAGGTTGCCCCACCTGACCCGCCGCTACCTGGATGTTTTGCTGTTCGATGGCATGGACCACGTCGGTTGCCGAGAGGCCGCGGACCGCCATCTTCTCGGGGTCAAGCCAAAGCCGCATCGAATAATCGCGCTGGCCGAGATAGGTGATGTCGCCCACGCCCGGCACGCGAGCCAAATCGTCGGTCACGCTGATCTTGGCGTAGTTGCTCAGCTTCAGATCGTTGAGGGATTCGTCCGGGCTGAAGAAATTGACGATCATCAGCACCGTGGGCGCCTTCTTCTTCACCGTCACGCCGCGGCGCTTCACGATTTCCGGCAACACGGGCTGCGCCAGGTTCACCCGATTCTGCACGAGCACTTGGGCGATATTGAGATCGACGCCCGATTTGAACGTCACCGTCAGCGCGTAGGAGCCGTCGTTCGTCGAACGCGAGGACATGTAGAGCATGTCCTCGACGCCGTTGATCTGCTGCTCGATCGGAGCAGCCACCGTGTCCGAAACCGTGAGCGCATTGGCCCCCGGGTAGATCGTGGAAACCTCCACGGTCGGCGGAGTGATCTCCGGATATTGCGCGATCGGCAAGGTGCCGAGCGCCACGCCCCCCGCCAGGACGATCATGATCGACAGCACGGCGGCGAAGATCGGGCGATCGATGAAGAATCGGCTGAACACGTGGGCTTCCTTTTATCTAATCAATCGTCCGCATCGTCTGCCTGCTCCAAGGAGCCGCGCACGAAGTAAGCGGTTTTCGCAGGGCATCAAGCCGAACCGCTTACTGCGTGCGCGGCTCCTTCGCATGCTTCTCACGAACTCGATGCCATCGGCTTGACCGACACCGCAGTCTGACCAGGCGTGGAGATCGCTTCCAGCGGCACGTCCAACACGTGAGGCGGTTGCGATCGCCGGTGGGGTCGGCCCAGGCATGCGATGTAATCGATCGCCAGGAAGAACACCGGCGTCAGCACGATGCCGAACAGGGTGACGCCGATCATTCCGCCGAACACCGCGGTTCCCAACGCGCGCCGCATCTCCGCCCCGGCCCCCGTCGCCGTCAACAGAGGCACGACGCCGAGGATGAATGCGACCGACGTCATCAGGATTGGTCGAAACCGCAGCCGGCATGCGTCGAGCACCGCCTGCCGACGCTCCGCTCCTTCGTCCCTCGCCATCTTGGCGAACTCGACGATGAGAATCGCATTCTTGCACGCCAGTCCAATGAGCACGACGAAGCCGACCTGCGTGAACAGGTTCACGTCCTGATTCGCAATCCACACCGCCGCCAGCGAACCGACGACGCATACCGGCACCACCAGAATCACCGCCAACGGCAGCATCAGGCTTTCGTAAAGTCCCGCGAGCACCAGATACACGAATGCGATCGACATCAAAAACACGTAGATGCCGGTGTCCTTGGACGTCTTTTCCAGGTAGGTGATTTCGGTCCATTCGAGTTCCATCCGGCCACGCGGAAGTTGGTCGTTCGCGAGCCGCTCCAGCGCCGCCATCGCTTCGCCGCTGCTGATCCCCACGGCATTCGCCCCGTTCACCGATGCGGCCGTCTTCGAATTGTGCCGAGTGACGATCTGCGGGCCGCTTGCTTCGCGCGCGGTGAGCAGCGCTCCGAGCGGAATCATCTCGCCCCGGCGATTGCGGACCTGGATCTGCCGAATGTCTTCCAGTTGATCGCGGAACTTCATCTCGGCCTGCACGTTGACCTGCCAGGTGCGAGTGAAGTTGTTGAAGTCGTTCACATAGCGCGATCCCATGGTGGCCTGGAGGGTGCCGAACACTTCGCCCAACTCCACGCCATGGGCCATGCACGAAGTGCGATCGACGTCGAGAAACACCTGTGGGGAACTTGACTTGTAGGCCGTGAAAAGCCCGACGATCTGGGGCAGCTTGTTCCCCTGTTCGATGAATGTCATCGTCTCGCTTTGCAGCATCTTGGGGCCGACTTCATCCAGATCCTTGATCATGAGGCGGAAACCGCCCGCACGGCCGAGGCCCGAGACGGCGGGGGCGCCGAACACGTTAACCTGGGCTTCCGGCACTTCCTTGGCGATCCGCCCGCGCAGCTTGCCGATCACGGCGTCGGCGGTTCGATCCGGGTGGTTTCGGCGTTCGTCGAATCCTTCGAGGATGATGAACATCGACCCGAAGTTGGAGCCATAGGCGCTGAGCACGAACGAGTTGCCCGCCACGCTGTTGACATGCTTCACGCCCGGCGTGTCCAGAGCGATGCTTGCGATCCGATCGATCGCATCGCGAGTACGCTGCGCGGATGCGGCATCGGGAAGCTGCACGCTGGCGATCAGGTAGCCTTTGTCCTGCGACGGAATGAACCCGCCCGGAATGATCTGATACCCCATCGCGCCGGCCAAAAGAAGCAGCAGGTAGACGACGCCGACGATCGCGGGCACGCGGATGGCGGAACTGACGAGTCGCACATAGCCATTAGTGCCGCGCTCGAAGCTCCAGTTGAACAGGCGGAAAAGCCAGCCGAGCAGCATGTCGAGCAGCCAGGTGATCGGATCGCGACGGCTCTTGGGCGAACGGAGCATCACCGCGGCGAGAGCCGGGCTGAGCGTCAACGAGTTCATCGTGGAGATCAGCGTGGAGACCGCGATCGTCACCGCGAACTGGCGAAAGAACTGCCCCGTGATGCCCGAGAAGAAGGCACAGGGAACGAACACGGCCGAAAGCACGACGCCGATGGCGACGACGGGCCCCGTCACTTCTTCCATCGCCTTGAACGTCGCTTCGCGGGGTTTGAGCCCCTTCTCGATGTGATGCTGGACCGCTTCGACGACGACGATCGCATCATCGACGACGATGCCCACCGCAAGCACCAGGCCGAAGAGCGTGAGGTTGTTAAGCGAGTAACCGAGCATCCACATGGTGGCGAAGGTGCCGACGATCGCGACGGGGACGGCGGCGAGCGGAATGACGGCGGCCCGCCAGCTTTGCAGGAAGAGCAACACGACGAGGGCGACGAGGATGACCGCATCGCGAAGGGCCTTGAACACCTCATGGATCGATTCGCGGATAAAGGGAGTCGTGTCGTAGCCGATCTCGACGTTCATCCCTTCGGGCATGTCGAGCCGCATCTGATCGACCGCCGCCTGCACCGTATCGCCCGTTTCGAGCGCGTTGGCGCCCGTGAGCAGAAAGATGGCCAGGCCGATGGTCGGTTTGTTGTCGAAGCGATTGGAAACGTCCTGATTCTTGGACCCCAACTCGACGCGGGCAATGTCCTTCACTTTGACGAGCACGCCATTCTTGGCCCGGACGATGATGTCCTCGAATTCGGAGACTTCAGTCAGCCGGCCTTTGGTCGTCAGCGTGAACTGCACGGGGCCGTTGTTGGCGAGCGGCGGTTGCGAGATTTGCCCGGCGGCAACCTGGGCGTTCTGTTCGCGAACCGCTCGCACGACATCGAGAGCGGTCAGGCTTCGGGCCGCAAGTTTGTCCGGATCGACCCAGATGCGCATGCTGAAATCGCGTTGGCCGAACAGCGTCACGTCGCTGATGCCTGGCACGCGCGACAGATCGTCCTTCATCCGCGTCAGGGCGTAGTTGCTCAGGTAAAGCTGGTCGTACTTTCCGCTTGGCGAGTTGAGGCTCACCGTCATGAGGATTTCGGGCGACCGCTTGCGCGTCGTCACGCCGGTGGCCCGCACCACATCAGGCAGGTTCGGCAACGCGAGATTGACGCGGTTCTGCACCAGCACTTGGGCCATGTTGAGATCGGTGCCGATGTCGAACGTCACGGTCAGCGTGTAGGAGCCGTCGCTGGTGCATTGCGACGTCATGTAAAGCATTTTTTCGACGCCGTTGACCTGCTGCTCGACGGGAGCCGCGATCGCCTCGGCCACCACCTGTGCGCTAGCGCCTGGATAATTGCAATCAACCTGAATCGTCGGCGGCGTGACCGGCGGATATTGCGACAGCGGCAATGTGCCCACTGCCAGCGCCCCCGCCAGCGTAATCGCCAACGAAAGCACCGTCGCAAAGATCGGCCGATCGATGAAAAATCGAACCATGGGCGTTTCAGGAGGAGATACCAAGCCCAGGGGCGAGCGTAGCGAGCTCCTGGGATCGGAGTGTCGGAAGCGGCACTTGGATTACGGTCTGGATCCCAGGAACTCGCTGCGTTCGCCCCTGGGCTTGGGGGATTAACTCTTTTTCGCTTCGCGCATCTTGGGGGTCGCCTTCGCGCCGGGGCGGATGCGTTGCGTGCCGCTGACGACGACGAGGTCGTCCGGCCCGATCCCCTCTTCGATCACGCGATACTCGCCCGATTGCGGGCCGCACTTCACTCGCTTGTAAATGGCTTCGTTCTGGTCGTTCATCACATAGACGAACTTCTGCCCCTGATCCGAGCCGAGCGCTTCTTCCGGAATCAGCAGCGATTTCTTGGCTTGGCCCACCTGAATGCGGACGCGAACGAACAAACCGGGCGAAAGCAGCAAGTCCGGGTTCGGCATCACCGCTCGCACCTTCAAGGTGCCCGTCGTCGGGTTGACGCGGTTGTCCGCGAAGCGAATGACGCCGGTTCGGGAAAAGCCTTCTTCATCCGAAAGCCCGATCCGCACATCGACTTCGCTGGTCCGAGCGGAAGTCATTTTCCCTTCCTTGATGAGGCGACGCAGGCGAAGCAACGTCCGCTCATCGACGTCGAACTCGGCATAGAGCGGATCGAGCGCCACGATGCTGACGATCGGCGTATCGTCCGCCTTGACGAGGTTGCCCGGATCGATCAATCGATGACCGAGCCGGCCCGAAAGCGGGGCGATGATCTTCGTGTAGTTGAGCTGAATGGCGTAAAGCTTCTCCTCCGCGTCGGCCTTCGCGACCGCGGCGAGCGCTTCGGCCCGA
Organism: Gemmataceae bacterium; assembly: GCA_019748295.1. Taxonomy (GTDB): domain Bacteria; phylum Planctomycetota; class Planctomycetia; order Gemmatales; family Gemmataceae; genus JAIEPT01. Next base: position 38,346 of record JAIEPT010000100.1, read on the forward strand.
TCGCCCTGCACCTTTTCCAATTCCTCCCGGCTGATCGCATTGCGGGCCGCTAGTTCTTGGGCTCGGCGATAGTCCTTCTCCAGGCGATCCGCATGCGCCTTCGCCTGCGCCACCGACGCTTTCCCTTGTTCCAGCGATGCCGCAAAGATACGTGGATCGATCTCCGCGAGCGAGGCTCCCTGCGAGACGTCCTCGCCGTTCTTGAACAGGACTTTGTCGAGGTAGCCGCTGACGCGCGCACGCACGATCACCGAATCAATCGCCTCGGTCCGGCCATTGAAGTCTTCATGATCGCCCACTTCGCGGACGATCGGCTTATCGACGACGACCTCCGGGGGGCCCGCTTTGGAAGGCGGCGCGGCCGTCTTGTTGCAACCCCCCAGGGCGACCATCGCCCCAAGGCACGCGATAACACCCAGGCGTCGGAATGGCGTCATGTGCATGGTTTCGGAGAGTGAAGGTAAGCGGACGAAACCAACAAACCGAAAGTGAACTAGCTGGTTCAGTAATAGTATAGCGAGAAAAAACGAAAAATCTTCCTGAATGACGGATTCGCGGCGCAAGCAATTCATGCTCGAGCGTGGTAAAGCCCCTTGTCCTCGAGGTACGCTTCGACCGCACGGGAAATCAGGTAGCGGACGCTGCGCCCTTCGCCGAGCCGAAGGCGGATGTCGCTGCTGGCGATTTCCAGCAACGGGCAGCGAATCGTTTCCATGTGGAGCGGCTCCGTCATTCCCAAACCCAGCGATTGGCGAAACCGCGCTTCGCTCACGGCTAACGCATCCGGCCGACCTACTATCAGGAGGCCCGCCAGCGAAATGATCCCCTTGGGGTCGCGCCACTGATGCAGGTCGTTGAGCGTATCGCTGCCGATGATGAGATGCAGTTCGGCGTCCGGTTCCCGGCGCTTCAATTCCGCCAGCGTATCGACCGTGTAACTGGGGCCGGGTCGATCCTTCTCCAACTCCTCGACCGCGAAAGCCGGGTTCCCCGAGATGGCGAGCAGGAGCATGTCGGCGCGATGATGGAACGGCGCCAGCACGCGACCCGGCTTGTGCGGCGGCCGAGCCGCGGGCACGAACAACACCCGATCCAGCTTCGCCTGTTCGCGGCACTGCTCCGCGACGATGAGGTGGCCCAGATGCACCGGATCGAAACTGCCGCCGAAAACGCCGATTCGCATGGATGGTTTCTCAGCTTTGTCGTCGTGGGAACAAGTTTATTAGCTTGTTCGAATTGGCGATGGCCTTTGAAACATTGAAGACCGACAAGTTAATAAACTTGTCGCCACGAAAGGCAAATCACACCTCGGTCTCGCGCAGATACTCCGCCGCCTTTTCGGGCGCCACCGGGTTGATGTAGAACCCCGTCCCCCACTCGAAGCCCGCGATGCGGGTCGTCCGCGGGATGATTTCGAGATGCCAGTGGTAATGCCCCAAGCTGGGCACATCGAACGGCGACGTGTGGATGACGTAGTTGTAGGCGGGCCGATCCAACGCCACTTCGAGCTTCCGCAAGACGGTCTTCAACACGCCCCCCAGGTCGTCCACCTCGGGCTTGCGGATGTTCTCGTAATGGCTGTTGTGCGTCTTGGGCACGATCCACGTCTCGAAGGGGAACCGCGACGCGAACGGGGCGAACACCAAGAAGTGCGGCGTGTCGAGAATGATCCGCTTCTCCGAACCCAACTCTTGATGCACCATGTCGCAGAAGATGCATCGGCCGCGGTAGGAGAAAAACTCCTCCGCCCCGGCCATCTCTTCCTCCACGGTGATCGGCACGATCGGCGTGACGATGAGCTGCGAGTGCGAATGCTCGAGCGACGCTCCCGCCGCCCCACCCACATTCTTGAACACCATGCCGTAGACGAGCCGCGGGTCCTTCTTGAGATCCACGAGCCGATCGCGGTAGGCCCAGAGCACCTCGCGGATGTTCTCCTCGGGGAGTTGGGCCATGTTCAGTTCGTGGTGCGGGCACTCGATGATGACTTCGTGGGCGCCGACCCCTTTCATCTTGTCGTAGATGCCTTCGCCGCGCTTATCCTGATCCCCTTCGATCTGCAGTGCGGGAAACTTGTTCGGCACCACGCGAACGCGCCAGCCGGGACCATTCACAGGCGAGGTGCGATCCCGATAGGCAAGAATCTCGATGGGAGTATGCACCTCGTTGCCTTCGCAAAAGGGACAAATGCCTCCCTCGCCGACGACCGCCATCTCCGACCGCGGCGACAACGGCCTTTTCGCCCGCTCTTCCGCGATGATGACCCACCGCCCGACGATCGGATCCTTGCGCAATTCCGGCATGTATGCTCCTCCCAGGTAGCCCTCTCGCTCCGCGAGAGGATAGCGGCAGCGTCTCTTGCGATCGCATGACATTATGCCGCTTACCTCTCGCGGAGCGAGAGGGCTGCCTGGAAAACCTACTTCTTCTCGAACGTCGGATTCGGCGCCGCTTCGCCATGCATCGCTTTTCGGCCTCAAGCTGATTCCGCAAGGAATCTTCGATCGGGTCTAAATCAGCGTGCGCGATTTCGCAGCAGCACCTTTCGCACCAACCCGAAGCGTCAGCGAGGAATTTCGCGTCGACCCTCGCTGACTGACGCTTCGGGCTAGTGCGGGCGACTGGCATGTTTGGATCGGAATCGCGATGCCCACTCTTATTCGAAAGGCCGCTAACCCGCTGCCGATTTGCGCACGCTGATTTAGATCGGCCGTTGCCCCCAAGGGATCGGCATCGTCGGCGCCTTGCGATGGCGGTCGCGCCGCACATCCTTGGGCCGATCCTTGAACCACGTCACAAGCCGCACCAACTGCTTGACCGCCTCCTCGTATGCCTGCCGCCCTTTCTCGGGAGTCGCGAGTTCCGCTTCGCCGAGCACGCCGGTCTCGGAATAGCTGCTGGTCCACGAGATCAGCGTCCCCGAACCGGCGCCGAACAGATCGACCCAGTTGAACGCGTTGTTCTCCTCGTTGAAGCTGATCGTGCCGTTCTTGATCTTATCGGTGCGGACGTTGTCGCCATCGAGGTACATGTAGAGCGACGTTTCGAGTTCGCACGCATGGGCGCAGCCGCCCGGAAATTGGCTCTGCCGCCACTTGGGTAGAAACTCCTTATCCACCGTCAGCAGGTTCCACCAGGAGACGGGAATGCACTCGGCATCCGTCTCCAGATTCGTCCTTCGGGCGACCAGATCGAGGTTCGGCCAATTGGAGCCGTGGCCATTCAGAAGGATGATTTTCTTGAAGCCGTGGTAAGCGAGCGATTTGGTGATGTCGAGCACATGATGCATGAAGTGCTCGAAGTCGTTGTTGATCGTCCCCGGAAAATCCATGACATGCCCGGTGTAGCCGTAACACACGGTCGGCAGCACGAGCAACTTGTCGGCGATGGCTTGACCCGTGCCGCGAGCGATGCCGGTGGGGCAGACGAGATCGACGTCGAGCGGCAAATGCGGCCCATGCTGCTCGACGGCCCCGCAAGGCACGATGCAGACTTTGCCGAGATCGATGGCGTCGTTGATTTCGGGCCAGGTGAGTTTTTCGTAGCGATATTCCGTGCGTGCGCGGCTCATGTCGGCGACCCTTCAGGAAGTTGGTCGCCCTCTTGTACCTCATCGGAAGGGATTCAGCGAAAGGAAAGTGCGGTAATCCCAGGTCGCATGGACGGAATGTGGGTTGGGCCGAACGCAACGCTCTGCTGGCTTTCTGCATTGCACCTTGGGATCGATCAGTTTAGCGTTACGGGTGAATCTTCTTGATGGGCGAATTCGACATAATTCGATTCTGTCTATCTGTTGTTCGGCGGCGGAGGGCGCGAATGGTGGAAGGCGTCGTGTGGCCTGACCGGACGCTCACCCAGCTCGAAGGCCAGGACTGGGGTCCGCCGACATTTGACAGCTACGTCGTCACCAACAGCCATGCACTCCGCTATAAGCCGCTGCGGGAGTTCACCGCCGAAGACCTACGGTTCATGCTCTCCCAACAGAACAGCCTGCCAGTCCTGATGCCGATGGCCTTGGAGGTGCTGGAGGTAGACCCGTTCGCCGGCGGCGATATGTACGAGGGGGCGTTGCTCAGTATGGCCGTCCGGGTCGCCCCGGCATTCTGGCGGGAGCACCCGCGGCTGTGGTACCGGCTCGACGCGGTGCTGCTGGTCGCCCGCCAGCTCCACGAGACGCTGGAGCGAGAGGTGTTCTCGGCAGCCGCAGTGTTCGAGGCAGCTCGCCCAAACAGGTAGCCCAGACGCCGGAAAAAAGGGGACGGACAAAAAGGGGTCGTTCATCTTTTGTATTTGCCGAGTTTGCCGCGTCGATCGCCCATCGAAGCCGAACACGCTGACGGACGATTAATCGCGCTTGAGAAGAGACGAATGTTCCCTTTTGTCCCGCTGATCGCCAACCGCAGCCGCAAGAACTGACCGGACGATGAATCGCGGCCCAGAAAAATGAATGCTCCAACACCTATATCCGATTCGCCATTGCCCATCCCCGACGACAACCGGATTCTGTTTTTTGCGCGCGACAGGGAACTCTATGGTTTCATGTCGAACTTTCACGACGCATCGATTTCGCTCTGCGGCGAGGTTTGGCGTTCGACCGAGTATTTTTACCAGGCCCAGAAGTCTCTTGACCCCGAGTATCGCGACGCCATCCGCAATGCCAAGAGTCCGGGACACGCGAAAGATATTGGGGCCGATCCGCGAACGTCCAAGAAGCAGAAGCGGTCGTGGTTCGTCGGGCGCCTCGACAAGATACGTCCCGACTGGCATCAGGTGAAATTGGAAGTGATGGAGACCGCCGTGCGAGCCAAGTTCCGTCAAGACCAGTCGCTTCAGGCGCTGTTGGCGGCGACGGGAGACGCGGAGATTGTCGAAGACTCGGCTTACGACTCCTTTTGGGGCATCGGCCCTGACGGTCGCGGCGAAAACTGGCTGGGACGAATTCTCATGAAGGTTCGTCAAGAGATTCGCAAGGGAAGTGGTGCAGGCGTCGTCGAATCCCCAACGCCGGAATAACGAAAGGGGACATGCATGACATGCATCTTTTTTTTGCCGATTTTGCCGCCTTGATCGCCTTTTGAAGCCGAACGCTGACGGGCGATGAATGGCGATATAGAAAAGATGAATGTCCCCGTCTCTCTCTCTCTCTCTCTCTCTCTCTCTCTCTCTCTCTCTCTCTCTCTCTCTCTCTCTCTCTCTCTCTCTCTCT
>JAIEPT010000087.1 GCA_019748295.1 Gemmataceae bacterium
CCCGAACGTGGGACGACTTCCCTCGGACGCGTCCAGTCCGGCGGAACGCCACGGAGGGCGTTCCCTACAGAACGCGATGCCGCGGCATTGGTTGTGAATGATTAGTTACCCATCTGGAAACCGCTCTAGCTAAGCCGCAAGCGGAATACAGATGCCCGAACGTGGGACGACTTCCCTCGGACGCGTCCAGTCCGGCGGAACGCCACGGAGGGCGTTCCCTACAGAACGCGACGTCGCGCAACGTTAGTGAATGCATGAACCGCTCTATCGCGGGGTTTCCCGCATGAGGCGAAAGGCCTCAAGAACCTCCGGGAGGGCAAGCATCTGTTCAAGGGAGTACTTCGCACGCATCCGCCAATTCGGTCGTTCCGGACCCGTGCTCGGCGTGTTTTGCGGTTTCGTTTCGCGCCAAAGGTCTTCCAAATTGAGAAGCGTGACGCTCGCCGGGCTGCTTGCAAGAAACGCGAGACACGACTGCAGCAATGCGTTCGGATCGTCCCCAGTGACGGGGTAGCCAGCAACTGCTAGAAATCGCGTGAGGGCATCGATCATGGCCTGCCGCTGTTCCGCCTCGCGCTCCGGATTCGCGCCGCCGAGCAAGCCTAGCTCCTGCCGAAGGCGAAGGTCGTCGCCGCGGCGATATGCCTCGAAGGGGGGCATGTCGTGCGTATTGACGCTGGCAACGGCGCCTTCCGGAACCGGCGGCAACGCGGCCTTGGGATCGGCGGTGAGCCCGTACTCGATCACATACATTCGGCCCACGCCATGTCGAGCCATTGCCTCCGGCACTTCGGGCGGCACGGTGCCGAGATCCTCGCCGACAAGCCGCGTCTTATGGCGATGCGATTCGATGTTGAACAGGGCGTACAACTCTTCCGACCGATAGCGAACGTAGACGCCGTCTTTCGCTTCCATGCCGTGCGGCACCCAGTAGAGGCGATGGAACACCGGCATGTGGTCGATGCGGACGATCCCCGCATGCTTGGCCTGGTGATGCAGGAAAGCACGCACATAGCGATAGCCTTGCTCGCGGATACGCTCGGGATGCAGCGGCGGAAAGCCCCAATCTTGGCCGCGGGTGAAGACGGGATCAGGCGGACAGCCGCCGGAGGCATCAAGTGCGAACGCATCGCGCTCGCGCCAGACGTCGTAGCCGGCGCCGTTCACTCCCAGCGGCAGGTCGAGATACAGGCCCGGCCCCGCTTCGCGTGCTTGCTTTGCGAGAGCGGTCATCTGTTCTTCGGCGAGCCATTGGACGAAGGCGTGGTAGCGGAAGTCGCCCTCGTCATAGTCGCCGCTCCGAATTGTTCCGTCGCGAAGCGGCGTGGGCCAGTGCATCCAAGGAGTCCTGAGCCGATCGCCTACCGCCCGAAATCGCGCGTAATCCTCAGCGTGCGGATTCGCCGCCACATAGCGGTCGAAAGCGGCCCGGCGTTCGCTCGGCGTGTCGAAGAAGATGCGGACCATTTCCGAAAGCACGCGGCGTTTGAGTTGCATTTGCCGGCGATAGTCGACGAGCGGCAGGGCACGAAGATTGGCGATCTCGCGAACGAAATCGGCCGACGCAGCGAGACTGCGAGCGGCCTGGGATGCCTGAAACTCCGGAAGCGAGTCGATCGCGAGGTAAAACTCATTCCAAAAAAGTCGGCTAGCGGGCGAGTAGGGACTCGCCTCATACGGTTCGTCGAGAAACGCAGCCAGCAAGGGCAAAGTCGCGACCACGCCGCCCCCCGCTTCGCGGATTTGTTGGATGAAGCGGGCGAGATCCTGGAAGTCGCCCGCCCCCCAACTTCGCTCCGTGTGCAGGGCATACAGCGGAAGAAATGCACCCCAGGTTTTCTCGCCCTCAGGCGAATACGCGCGGCGCGGAGCCGAGATCACTGTGGACGTCAGCGTCCGAGACGGCAATTCGAGAAGCAACCGGTGACATCCCCATGGCAGTCCAGCGGGCAATGGCAAACGCTTCTCAACGTGATCCATGTCTTCGGAGGTGGAGACCTCGGGAAGGTCTCGCAGATTCCAAACCAGCGAACGCATTTCGCCGGTTTCGAGCAACAATGCGCCGGCCAGCTTGCGTTCGGCATCGCCCTGACGCAACCGCAGTGCGATGTGCCCCGCTTCGTCGTCCCACGCGATCGAGACCGGTTCGACGCCTCGTTGCCAAGCAGCGACTTCGCGCTCGCGGATGGCGTTGTTCACGTCGTCCATGCGGGCAACGGGGGCGCCCAACATCTGCAGCACGCGGAGCAACGACTCCGGCGGCGAACTGCGTGGCTTGCCCGACATATCCTGATACGTCGCCTGGATTCCGTAGAGTTCCGCCAACGTTTCAAGTTGCGAAGAGCCGCGTTTCGATGTTTTGCTTCGAGTTGCCATGAAGGTCTCCTGGGCGGGAGGAGGTGCAACCGTCGTACCGATATGGCTTACCCGCGATTTGCAGTGGTCTTTTCCGTTGATTGGGCATCTGATATAGGAAAGGAAGGACGGGATGTCCGTATGGTTTGCGCCGGTTGCCTAACTTCGCCTGCCTTTGGGTCTTCGCATGACCGCCCCCACTTCGTCGCATCGCTGGCTGTTCTGGGTCGTCGGCCTTCTGGGCCTCACCGCCGACCTCGGCTCGAAGTACGGCATTTTCGGCTACCTTTACAACGAGGGGCGCGGCGGCACGTCGCCCATGATCGGGCAGCTCTTCTTTCTCGACGTCAAATACTACTCCGACAAGAAATACGACGGAACTGGAATCGGTTTCCAGCTTCGCACGATCAGCGGCAAGCATGTTCCGTTCGTCAACCACGGCGCCCTCTTTGGGATGGGGGGCCAAGACGACCAGGGACGCGACCATAATCACTGGTTCGCCATCGTCTCCATCGCGGCGGCAATCTTCGTGGCGGGTTGGTCGTTGCGGGCCGATGCAAGGCGGGATCGATTTTTGATGGTCGTGCTTGGTCTGATCTTCGCGGGAACGCTCGGCAATCTCTACGATCGCGTGGTCTTTCGGGGGGTACGTGATTTTCTGCACTTCCACTGGGAAGGCGTCATCGATTGGCCGGTCTTCAACATCGCGGACGTCTGTCTCGTGACGGGGGCATCCCTACTGGCGCTGGAGGCCTTCTTCCGCCCGCAGGCGAGTTCGGAACCGACGCCCGTGGCCGCCACCAGTCCGCAGGCCTAAAGGATTCATTCCCAAAATCACTTGCCGAATCCTCGACGGTTTACGTGAGAGGATCACGAAAACGAAAAAGGACGAAAACACGGAAAATGCGAGGGTTTCAGCGTCTTTTTCGTGCTTTCGTGTTCTCGTGATCTCCTCGGAATGTGGCGGTAACTTTCTTTCTCGGGATGCCTAAGCAAAGTCGCCCGACGAAAAGTCCGCCGTTACCGAGAAGGTGGCAACGGCGTCGTTGTTGCCGTTGGTTTATCAGTCAGCAAAGCACACGGTCGCGTGCCATGCTTCGTCGGGTGCCTGGCCGGGCTCCTCAATGCTTCCGCTTTCACCGACGAAGCATGCCCCTTGCCCGCGTGCAGCGTCCCGGCCGGGGGCATGCTTGTGCGGTGGAAGGGGACCATACAAGGCCCCGGCCAGGGATCCGCACAAGCATGGCAGGTCGCCGCAAGCTTTGAGGCTTTGTTCTCGCTATCTAAATGTTTCAGCAAGCTCACGCTGCCCATTCGTCTCGATCTTGTCGGAATCCAATTGCGGTTCGGCCCGCAACCTTCGGCAGGGCGACAAGGCAAATCGCTTGTCGTCCGGCATCTTCGTTCGGCAGCCGGCTCTCCAGCACCTTGGGATCCGCCGGTGCGGCCTCCTTCTTGTCGCCGAACAGTTTCTGAATCATCGGCGCCGCCTGCTTGATCAACTCGGGCAGCGACTTGGGATTCCGAATCGACGCGGTCACGGACTTTTCCTGTTGCGCGACCGACATGCCGTTGAACACGTCGTCCATCACCGCCGTCGCCAGCTTCTTGAGGTCCGGCGGCGACTTCTCTGCCACCATCTTGGCGGCCACCGGACGCAGGAACGTCTTCACGAAGTTGACGCCATCGGTTCCGACGGATTTGAGGCTCTCGGCCGCCTGCTCGTCGGCGAGATCGAACGCGGCAGCGAGCAGGTTGCTGCCTGAAAGGTCCAGCGTCAGGGAAACGGCAGTCAGCTTGGGGGCGACATCCTCGAGCTTCTTGAACGGCTCCGGCAAATCCTTGGCCATCGCAATGAGGGTCTTGCGGAGCGGCAGGGCTTCCTGGTTGGGTGAATCCAAAACGCCGACGAGCAGCACATCCGCGCTGTTAGGGTCCATCATGCCGAACTTCGTGCGAAGGGGGCTGGCGTCGCCGCCCGCAAGCATCTTCTTGAGCGTGCCTTCGACGCCGCCGACATACGTTTTGTCGTCGTGCTGCAACACGTAGATGTCGAGTCCCTCTTCCGCTACCTTCCAGGCTTTCTTCCCCTCGAAAGTCGTCTCTTCCGCCTTGTTCTCGGGGAAAATCTTGGGGTCAATCGGTTCGGACATACGGACGACGAAGCCGAACGAAGCGGGAAACTTGCCGGCCGGAACTGGTTCCGCGTAGAAGACTAGGCGTTCAACTTTCGCAGGATCGATTGCCGGTACTTTGCCGCGGATGAGGCTCATTGCATCGAATTCTTTGGCAAGCGGCGAGCGTAAAAGCCTCTGCACGTTGACGACGGCGACACCTTGGATGGCATCGCTCAGGTACTTCATCTCGACGTCGTTCGAGCCGGCGACGGGCGGATTTTCGGGTTCCTTTTTCTCCTCGATTTTGCCGTCGTCTTTCTTGCCGTCCTCCTTCTTCGCATCGTCTTTGTGGCCGTTGTCTTTGTCTTTGTTCCCGTCATCGCTCTTGGGCGTTTCGACGGGGCTGCCCTTCTTGGTCGAATCCGCAAGAGGCGTGTTGATCTTGCCGATGGGTTGCGGGTTGAACATCTCCTGGCCGCCCAGGAAGAACCACCACGCCGCACCGCCGCCTCCACCGATGATCAGGAGCAGCAGGAGGACCAGCAGCAGGCCGCCGCCTTTCTTTTTCTTGACCGGCTTGGCGTCTTCTTCTTCTTCCTCGTCATCATCCGCGGCAACGCGAACCGGTTTCTTGTCTTTGCCGCGTGAGGCGGGCGTTTCTTCCTCCTCATCTTCGGCAATCGTCTCTTCGTCGTCTTCGGCGATGACAGGTTTACGGACGGACGCCTTGGCTATCACGGGGGCGGGAGCTTCGTCCTCAACGCCTCCGAACAAATCCTCTTCTTCGTCCGCATCCAAGCCGGACTCCGTTTCGGGGAACAATCCAGGCAGGTCGCTGGCCGATTCCCAATCGCCGGCCGTGCCTTTGCGCAGTTGATCGTCGGGATTCAGCTTGCCCAGTTCCACCAGTTGCTTGAGTTGCGACATGGTGTAGGGGCCGAACTTCTTGGCCCCGCGAGCCACGACGTACTTGTCGGGCTCAATGGTCGGTTTGTCGGGCGCGGCAATCGGTTTCGCGGGGGAAGCCGTCGCCGTTGCAGGCGATTTGAAGGGCTTTTTGCACTTCGGGCACTTGATTGCCTTGCCGAGGAGATCGGGACCAACCTGCAAACTCGCCTTGCATGCGGGGCAGGTTACCTTCACGGAAGCCATGCTCGACTCCACCAAGCAGTTAGGATCGCTGGATCGGTGGGTATTCTAAATGCCGGGAGCGGCGATTCCTACGAATTTTTCAACGGAAACCGTTCCCGCCCTCTTCCTTCGGCTTGACCCTTTTTTCGATCAGCGGTATCTCCACGATGCACGCGCCCAGGATGGGCGAACTGGATACGAGGTCATGGATGGCTCGCCGGCTCGCGGCACTATGGTTGCTCGGCTGCACCGTCGCCCTTCCCGGCTGCGGGACCGCGATGGGGCTTCGTCCGCTTTTCGGCGAAGCGCCTCCGCACCAAGCCAACGGCTGCAACTCGTGCGGCGGCGCGATCTTCATGCCGGATAGCGCAACGCCGATCGCGAAGTCTCTCGACAAGAAACACGCCATCGAGCCGCCTGAAAACCCGATGGCCACCGCGGCGTTGGGCAAGCCCAAGGCTTCGGGCGAACGCGAGGCGAATCGCGTCAATTCCGAGTCCGCCACACCGAAAGTCGGACTCGTCGAATTCGAACCTGAGCCCAAGAAGGCCGAACTGCAACTGGTCACGGGGCCCATCGATCCGGTGCAGCGAAAAGATGGTTCGTCGAACCAAGGCGTCAATACGTTGCCGGAGGCGCCGCCGTTTTTGGAAAAAAAGAAGGAAGGGGAACACACAACCAAGTTCGCTTCGCAATTTCAGCCCATGGTCGAGGCGCTCCAATGCGTCCTCGCGGAACGGCCGGAAGAAGCGTTGCGGCATCTGCAAAGCTACGATCCGGAAACGCAGGATCTGCTGCTGCGGCTCCTGCCGACCGTCGGCGTTTTCGCTCGCAAGAAGGTGAGCGACCTGTCCAGCGACGAAGCCGACAAAGTGTCGGAGCAATTCGTGGCCATGCAGGCGATCGTGAGGCCGCGGACCGAACTCGTCATCACCAAGGCTCGCTTCTGCGAATGGGCCCGCGCCTTCGGCATCTACAAGCCGCTTCCCGCCGACCACGGCTTTCTCGCTTCGACGCCGCAGCGTCCTGGGGAAAAGGTCCAACTCTACGTCGAACTCAAGAACTTCTTCAGCGATCCCAAGCAAGGCGGCATTTACGAAACTAGTCTGGCGAGCACGGTCGAGATTCGCGACGCCAAAGGCCAATCGCTATGGTCGCATCGCTTCGAGGACGAAAAAAAGCCGCTCCGCAGCCTGACGCCGATCCACGACTACTTCAACAACTACAGCTTCACGCTTCCGCCCCTGCCGCCGGGGTTCTACACGCTGACGATCGCGGTGGCGGATCAGACGCGAGCGGACCAACGCCGCATCGCCACGAAGTCGATCGACTTCCGCGTCACCGCACTTCCGCCGCGGGGACTGTAAAGTTCATCCCGGCCGTTGCGGCATGGTCTGGCCGCAGGTCTCCATGAAGCGCCAGGGATTTTGTTCGCAGACCAGAAGAAGGACAACCACGGATGACACGGAACGCACGGATGAAGACCGTTTGAACCGTGTTATCCGTGCCATCCGTGGTTGCGGTTGATTTGAAGTTCGGACAACGGATGCTGATGAAGCCCTCGGGCGCTTCCTGGAGACCTTCGGTCGGGCCGTGCGGCACGGTCGGAGACCGTGCCGCAACGGCGCCGGCTTGGCGGCCCCCCGATCAAATCCCTGTGCCGCCTTGATGCTCGACGACGTGCAGTCCGCACTCCTTCTTCGCCTTCCCCGCCCAACGGCCGGCCCGTTCGTCCTGGCCATCATCAACCGCCTGAGTGCAGGGCCAGCAGCCGATGCTGGGGTAGCCCTGGTCGTGCAGCGGGTTGTAGGGCACATCATTCGTCGTGATGAACTTCCAGACGTCCTTCTTCGTCCATTCGAAAAGCGGGTTCACCTTCACCAGGCTGAACTTCGCATCCCATTGAATGAGGTCGGCCATGCCGCGGTCCTTGGTCTGGTCCTTGCGTATCGCGCTGATCCATGACTTGTAACCCAGCACGGCCCGACGCAGCGGCAGAATCTTGCGATCATGGCAGCACTGGTCCGGACGAATCTCATACAGCGGGCCGCCGTGCTTCGCCTCGTATTCGGCTACCGTCGTGTCGGGCCGCACCATCTCGACGGCGATGCCGTACTTCTCTTTGATGCGCTCGCGAACCTCGAGCGTTTCCTTGAACTGGTAGCCGGTATCGAGATTGAAGATGCGGACTCGCGGCTCCATCTCGGCGAGCATGTGAATGATGCAGTTGCCTTCCGGGCCGAACGCCGTCGCCATCGTGAGGTGCGGGAAGAACTGATCGACCGCCCAGCGAAGGATTTCCTGCGGCGTCTTCCCCTTGAGTTCTCGGCATGCGTGCTCGATCTGTTCCTGCGAGAAGTCGGCGACGGACATGCGTGTTTCATCCTCTCTGCGGCAATTCGGCGGGCCGCATGGTTTGCGAGCGTTACTATTGTATCGGTCGAAAGGGCTCAACAACTGTCGGAACCAGCAGCAAACAGATCAGGATCGTCATCGATTGGGGCCATCCGCATGTCGAATCCAGGGAAAGTGGGGGGAATCGTCCTCTGCGGCGGCATGAGTCGGCGGATGGGCAAGCCCAAGGCTTGGTTGCCTTTCGGCGGGGAAACGATGCTCGCGCGGGTGTGTCGCATCTTGCGGGAAGTCGTCGATCCCATCGTGGTGGTGGCGGCGCCGGAACAGGAAGTGCCGCCGCTGCCGAGCGAGATCGCCATCGTTCGCGACGATGCCCAAGCACAGGGGCCGCTCAACGGGTTGGTGGGAGGGCTGACGGCATTGGAGGGGAGGGCGGAGGCGGCTTACCTGTCGAGCTGCGATGTCCCCTTCCTGCGTCCCGAATTCGTGAGAGCGGTGATTGCATTCCTGGACGGCTACGACATCGCGGTCCCTGAAGTGGACGGCTACCAACATCCGCTTGCTGCGGCTTATCGCCTGGGCGTGCGACCCATTGCGGACGCCCTCTTGGCTGCGAGGCAGCGTCGGCCGGTGTTGCTTTTCGATCAGGCGAAAACTCGTCGGATCACGGCGGAGGAGTTGCGATTCGCCGACCCTGAGTTCGCCTCGCTCCGCAATCTCAACACGCCCGAGGAATATGAAGCCGCACTGCGCACTCCGATTTAGAGCAGTTTGCAGATCGACGTAGCGACGAACCGTGCGTTCCGTAGGGAACGCCCTCCGCGGCGTTCCGCCGAACTGGACGAAGTCGGCCTCAGCAATCCATCTGCAACAACCGGGAGCGGGAATGCGGGGAGCAATGAGGTGAGGGAGTTTCTGCATGTGCCCGAAGCGCAGGCGAGGTCAAAGTCATCCCTCGTTTACGCTTCGGGTTGGTGGCAGGCGCCCACTGTCGAGCCAGCTTCAGTCGAGGATGCAAAAAAAACGCCGCAAGGCATTGTCCTTGTGGCGTTGGGAAAAAGCCGCCTCAGGGATTTGAACCCTGGACCCCAGCTTTACGAAAGCTGTGCTCTACCGCTGAGCTAAGGCGGCGGTTGTTCGGAGATTCTAGTGGTGCGGGGCAGGGGCGTCAATTCGGTCTGCCCGCCTCTCTCGAAAGATGCGGAAACCTCTCTCGAGGTTCGCCCACATGCCTGGGATCCGTCGCTAACCGACATCGGAACTGGGCGGCCTCGACTCTATAATAGCCTGACGATACCACCTCTGGCATGCCGCAGGAGCGACTTCTTCATGGCCCAGGAAATGGCCGCAAACAGGCTGCCGCCGCAGAATCGGGACGCGGAGCGAAGCGTGATCGGCGCGATGCTGCGCGACAACAACTGCATCCCCGAAATCGTGCAGCAGTGTCGGGCGGAACATTTTTACGTCTACGCTCATCAGATCGTCTTCAAAGCGTTGACGCATCTCAACGTCGATCTCGGCAAGCCAGTCGATCTGATCACGCTGGCCAACTATCTGCATGAGACGCGTGACGAGAAATCGGAGAAACGGCTGCTCGAGGAAGTAGGCGGGGCAGCCTACCTTGCCGAACTCTGGGAGTCGGCCCCGTCGCTGGGCAACGCGGTCCACCATGCGGACATCATTCGCCAAAAAGCGATCGTTCGCCATCTGATCCGCACTTGCGGCGAACTGGAACGGGAGGCGTTCGACGAAACAGTCCCCGCTCAGGAACTGCTGGACACGGCCGAGCGGCGCATTCTCGAGATCGCTGAACTGGGCGTGACCGGCGATACCAAGACGCTGCAGGAAGCGGTCGAGGAGGCGTATACCCGCCTTGATGCCCGCAAGGCCCAAGGCCATCTCGAATATAGCGGCATCCCCACCGGCTACACCGAACTCGACAGCCTCACGGCGGGTTTTCAGAACTCGGAACTCATCATCATCGCCGCCCGCCCCAGCGTCGGCAAAACGGCGTTCGCATTGAACCTGCTTCGCCACATGGTGGTGGATGAAGGACTGCCGGCTCTATTCGTCAGTCTTGAGCAGGCGCGTATCGAGTTGGCGGAGCGCTTGCTTTGCTGCCAGTCGCTGGTCAACAGCCATCGTCTGCGCAAAGGCACGCTCGACAGCAACGACATGGACAAGCTGATCGCGGGCGGCGACCTTTTGCGTCAGGCGAAGCTCTTCATCGACGACACGCCGGGGCAGAACATGCTCCGCATCGCCGCCAACGCTCGCCGGCTCAAGCTGCGGCACGACATCCGCATCGTCGTCATCGATTACTTGCAGCTCATCGATCCTGACGATCGCCGCGCCAGTCGGCAGGAACAGGTGTCCGCCATCTCTCGGCGACTGAAGTTCCTGGCGCGCGAACTGAACATCCCGGTGATTGCCCTGGCGCAGGTAAACCGCGGCTCGGAAGATCGCCAGGACCATCGTCCGCGGCTTTCCGACCTTCGCGAGTCGGGCGCCATCGAGCAGGATGCCGATACCGTGATGCTGTTGCATCGCCCGGATTACCACGAACCCGGCCAACATGAAGGCGTCGTGGAAGTGATCATCGGCAAGCAGCGGAACGGCCCGACGGGCGAAGTGACGCTGATGTACGAGAAGGCGTTCATGCGCTTCCGCAACTTCGAGATGGGCAATCCCGTCTCGTATGCCGGTCAAGGGGTCTAAAGGCTAAGTCGCCAGTGGAGGCAGCGAAGCTTTCCCTCTCCCCCGCCGGAATCACGGTCGCCCTTGCAACTGAGTGACTGCGGGGGAGAGGGGAAGCTTCGCTGCCACCACGGCACTTCGATGACTCAGCCTGGCGCATCGAGAATTTCGCGGACTTTCTTGGTCAGGCTCAGCGGCGTGAAGGGCTTGGGCAGGAAATGCATATCCTGATGCTCGACCCCGTGGCGCATCACGGCGTCGTCGGTGTAGCCGCTCACGAAAAGGATGCGCAGTTGGGCGAACTTCTTCTTCAAGGTTTCCGCCAATTCGCGGCCGCCCATTTCGGGCATCACCACATCGGTCACGAGCATGTCGATATGCCGGCCGTCCCGTTCGATGACGCGAATGGCTTCCTTGCCGTGCACCGCCTCAAGGACGTGGTAGCCTTGCGACCGCAACGCGAATGCGGCCATGACGCGAACCGCTTCCTCGTCCTCAACGAGCAGCAAGCGCTCCTTGCCCCGCGCGGCCGGCGTGGTGGTCGCGGCGTCGGCGACTTGGCGAAGCGTCTTGGAGGCGGCGGGGAAGCATATCTCGAACGTCGTTCCTTGGTCGCTTTGACTCCGCACCTCGATGCTGCCGCCGCTCTGTTCGACGATGCCAAGCACCACGGCGAGCCCCAAACCGGTTCCCTTGCCGACGTCCTTGGTGGTGAAGAAGGGCTCGAAAATCCTTGCCTGAATATCCGCAGGCATGCCGACTCCGGTGTCCTGCATGGTCACCATGACATAGTCCCCGGCGGGGAGTCGGGCATGCGTGCCATCGGGCCGCGGCATCGAGATCGTCGAAGTCGAAAGGGTAAGCGATCCGCCCTTCGGCATGGCGTCCCGAGCGTTGACCGCGAGGTTCACCAGGATCTGCGTCAAAAGCGACGGATCGAGTTTGACGTTCGGAATGTCGGACCCAAGCTTGGTGGCGAACGCAATGTCCTCGCCGAGAAGGCGACGAAGCAATCGCTCCGTGTCGCGGACGACTTCGCCGAGGTCGATCACCTTCGGCGCCAGCATGCTTTTGCGGCTGAAGGCGAGAAGCTGCTGCGTGACGGATGCGGCCTGGGCGCCGGCGTCTCTGATCATCCGGATCGGTTCGACCAGGCCAGGGTCGGTCGCGCGAGAAAGGGCGATCTCGGCGAAACCGTTGATGATCGTGAGCAAGTTATTGAAATCGTGGGCGACGCCCCCGGCAAGACGACCGACCGCTTCCATCTTTTGGGCCTGCCGCAACTGAGCTTCCGCGGCCTTGCGCTCAGTCGTGTCGGTGACCAGAGCCAACATTTGCGTCGGCTTGCTGTTCTCGTCGGTCAACAGGGATACGAACTTGCGTACCCACGCGTCCTTGCCGTTCTTGCACTGGTAACGGTTTTCGATCTCGATCGCGGGAAGACGACCTTCGATGAGCTCTCGCATTAGGATTAAGTTCTCGCCCCGATCTTCAGGGTGAACGAAGTCGGAGAACGTTTTGCCGAGCAGCGCCGACTCCTCGTAGCCAAGAAGCCGGCAGTATTCGGGGTTGCAGCGCTCGAGGCGACCCGCAAGGTCGGTGATGGCGATTCCCGTCGCGGCGTTTTCGAAAACCTTGCGAAAGCGCGCTTCGCTCTCCCGGATCGCCGATTCGGCCCGCTTCTGATCCGTGACGTCAGTCGCGATGCCGATGATCTGGCTGACGTTGCCGTTCGCGGACCGAGCGAACACGGCATCGCGGCTTGCGAACCAATGCCAACTGCCGTCCGTATGGCGAAGGCGATACTCGAACGGGGCGGCGATCTCCCCGTCCTTAAGCTTGTTCCATACGGCAATCCGTTCGGCAAACCCCCTAAGATCGTTCTCATGCATCATGCCGGCCAACCCGTGGCCAAAGGCCTGTTGCAATCGCTCCCGGTCGATGTTCAATGCGTCCGCAGCCGCTCGGTTCGAAAAGATGTTCCGCTGGCTAGGGATGTCGTAGACATAAAGCACGCTCGGCGTGATGTCGGCGATCCGTTGCGTGAAGTACCGGGCTTCCTGAAGTTCCAATTCCGCGCGACGGCGTTCCGTCACGTCGAAAGTGATGCCCACGAGCCGCACAGGTTGTCCCTGCGGGTCGGAATGCAACCTTCCTCGCACGATCATCCAACGCACGCCGCCGCTTGCCCCCACGATGCGAAACTCCGTTCGAAACTCGCCGCCCGTCTCCGCGCACCCATGAGCGGCCTTGCGGACCGCGTCGCGATCGTCCTCATGAATCGCCGCGAGCGAGCTTTCCAACGTCATTGGCGTGCCGCGCGGCACGCCCCAAAGGTCGTACATTTCCTCGGACCACCATGATTCGGACGTATTGAGGTTCCAATCCCAGACCCCACCGTTCGCGCCTTGAAGCGCCAGGCGCAGGCGGGACTCGCTCGCTTCCAGATCCGCTTGGCGGTCGTATTGATCTTGGATGTCCGTGCAGGTGCCATACCAGCGGCGAATCGCGCCTGAGCCGTCGCGGGAAGGGACTTGCTTGCCGACATGCCAGCGATACGCCCCGTCCGCCCGGCGTAAGCGGAATTCGATATTCTGCGGAATGCCTGTCTCCAGCGTTTCCTTCCACTTCGCAAGGGTGTGTGCCCGATCGTCGGGGTGAACGAACTGCTCCCACTTCCACTCGGTCAGTGCGTCCATGGCGACGCCAGCGTACTCCGAGGCCCGGCGATTGAGGCGAGTCATTCCCCCGTCGGGCCCGGAAATGAAAACGATTTGCGGAATCGCGTCCGCCAACTCGCGAGATTCCCGCTCCGTTTGGGCCAGTTCTGCCTGAATCAGGATCTGCTGCGACACGTCTCGGGAAATGCCGAAAAGGCCGATGACTTCTCCCTGCGAATCGCGAAAGGGCGCCTTGGTGACCGAATAGACGCGAGCGACGCCTGCCGCCGTAAGGTGTTCTTGATGGGTTGTCGGTCGACCGCCCGCCGCCGCTTCGCGATCGTGCGCCATGATGATCGCGGCGCTTTCCGGATCGAAAAGCTCCCGATCGTCCCGGCCCAAAACCTCGGCCACAGGCCGACCGACGAAGCGTGCGGCCGCTTCGTTGAAGAACAGGTACTTGCCGTCCAGATCCTTCACGAAGACCGCGTCGGTCGTTTCGTTCGTCACCGCTTCCAGCAGGCCGTAGGCGTCCTGCACGCGGAGAAGGTGGCGGCGCACGAGCCAAAAAATCAGCAAGGAAACAACACCCGTATAAAGCGTTCCCTTTCCTGCCGAAGCGACGAAGCGGTCACTGGCGCCGACTTCGTAGGGGAGCAGCAGCAGATAGTCCGTGAACCAGATCCAAGCAAGGCTGGCCGCCACGAACAGTCCGGCAATCCGCAAGGCGGCAGCGGTGGGCGAACTGAATTTGGAGTGGACGCGAAACGCAGCACGATTCATAACGCCTCAGAGCATCGGAAAGGGAGGCGAGCACCATGGAGCCGGGAGTTGCGAACGGGGGCGAGAAAGGACCGAAGGCGCTGGCAAGCCTCATCGTCTCGGGAGGAAGTTATATATAACAGGTCGCTTGTTGCCAACAATTGCATCGCCCGACGAAAATGAGAAAACGCCGCAGTTTCCGCTGCGGCGTTCGAATCATCAACATCCCGTTTGTTAGGCGAGCAGTTCGGACAACGGCCCGTGTTGGTCGAAGTCGCGGAGTCCCGTGTCCTGCATGCCGAAGCTGTCGCGATCCGAGCCGGCGAGGTTGAGCAATGTGACGAACATGTTCGCCGTCGTCCGATGCCCGCGTTGGCCATATCCGGGGTAATCGAGATAACGGCCGGTTTTCAGTTTGTTGCCGATGTTCCCCAGAACCACCATAGGCCATTCCCAGCAGCGCGAGTGGTGGCCTTCGGCTCCGTCGCTGAGGTAGACGATGATGGTGTTGTCGAGCATGGTGCCGTTTCCTTCGCGCACGCGCTCCAGCTTCTGCATGAGGCCCGCGATCAGCGTGAAGTGGTAGCGGCGGATGATGTTGTAAAGGTCGGACGAGGTGTGGTTCTGGAAGCTGCCGCCGTGGCCGATGGTGTGCTTGTCGACATTGAGGCCGAGTCCACGGAAGGTGATGTCGAAATCGCGCACGCCTGCCGCAGACGAAATCGTCAGCACATTGGTCAGGCCGCACACGAGAGCAGCCGCGCCGAGGTCGAATTGGGCATCGAGCCGATCGGTTTCGACCTGGCTCGAGTATTTGTCGCTGACGACGGGACCCTTTTCGCGAAGCGTGTGCTCGATTTCATTGAGCCGGCTTTGGCGGTTGCGCAGCGTCTCGAACGTTTCGAGATAGGCCCCCAGTTGCTCGCGTTCCTCGCCTGCGAGCCGCGTTTCGGCCCGGCGAACGTCTTCCCGCATGAAGTCGAGAAGGTTGTTGCGGGCCTGAAACTCCTGCCGAGCCTGTCCGCCCGCCACGCTGCCGAACAAGGTCGAATACGCGAAATCGGGACGGCAGATCGTCGGCAACGCTTTGTTGGGGCCAGTCGCGGAAATGTTATAGATGACGTTGTTCTCGAACCGCTTCGAGATGCCCAGGCCGATATGAGGGAAAATACCTGGAACGGCGCGAGCCAGAGCGCCGTCGATCGTTTCCCCGGCAATCGCCATGCTTTCGCCGCCGTTGGATCGGCCGGCTCCGAATGCTCCGAGGGCCTGGAAGTTGTTGGAATGCCCGCCGCCGCAGACGCGGCCCGAGAGGCCTTGCACGATGGTGACTTTGTCCTTCCAACGCGCGACGGGTTCGAGAGACATCGGCAGAGTACGGTCTGCGAGCGGCAAATCGACGAGTGCCGTCGGCCCGCCCGCTTCCTGCTTGCGAGTCTGGCGGGTCACGCCGGAGGGGGTCAAATGCTGCGGCGGAACGCCGTTGCTTTCGACGACGAAGACGAACCGCTTAGGCGCGAGCGGTCGACCTTGAGCCTGCGCATGCAGCTTGCCCAATATCGGCGAAAGCAGCACGCTGCCGGCGCTGAGGGTCATTCCCTTCAAGACATCTCGACGACCCATGCTCATCTTCTCTCTCCTGAAAAGCACCGGCGCGGCCGGTAGATGCATCTTCAATCCGCCTTTGGCGTCTCTGGGGAAGGCGCCCGATACAGAAACGAATCGCTGCTCAGCAGGGCGGCGATCAGGGCCTTCATGCTGCCGCCGCTCGCGCGATAGACTTGATGCGCTTGCTGCATGCTTGGACCATCGCCCAGCGATTCGTTGCGGCAAAGCCAGTATCGGAACGCATGGCGGACGAACACCTGCTCCGCTCGTCCCGATTTCGCGATCTTCCGCACCATCTGCACCGAGTTTTTGACGGCGCCTTCGATGGCAGGGTCGCCGGACTCGTTGATCTTGCCGCCGGCGTCCGCAGGCAGATCCTTGAAGATCGGCCCGAGCGACTTCCCCTTCTTATTTACATTCTTCGCGGTTGCTTCCGTATCTAACACCGGTTCCGTCTTGCGGTATCGGCCCAGAAAGTCGTACGACTCGAATGTCAGCCCCACGGGATTCATGTAGATGTGGCACTTCCAGCAGTACTCCTGCTCCGTCACCTTCATCCGCTCCCGCAACGTGTGATGCGGTGCATTCGGAAGTTGGGCATCGACGGTGATCGGCACATCGGGCACGACGCCGCCAAGGAGACGCTCACGAACCCATTTGCCGCGGAAAATGGCATGATTCTCGTCGGTTTTCGAGTTGGCCGCCAGCCAGGAAGGCTGCGTCAAGATGCCAGCCCGCTCTTCCGCCGGCAGATCGATTGGTTGCGTGTCAGGGAAGTCAGGCAGGTTGTAGGCCTCGTAGATGCTTCGCCCGGGCAGTTGCAGCTTCTTGTTCTTGAACTTCTCCGGATCTTTCTTCTTGTTCTCCTCGAACTTCGCCGTCTCGATGGCTCGCTTCTTCTTGAGGTCCGCGGCCGTCTTGTAGGCGACGAACGACTTGTTCGTGGTGAGCAATTCGTAGAAGACGTTTTGGTCTTTTTCGAGAATGTATTCGACGAGACGGTCGGTGTCTTCGACGAGGATCCGCGGGTCATGCGACTTGTGGACCTTGACGTCCTGAAACACCTCGCGACATTTGTCGTAGCCGAAGTACTCCTGGAAGAAACGCATGATCCGCGGCTTCTTCAGCTTGGGATCGTCGAGCATCTTGCGGACCGCTTCGGCAACGCCTTCCTTGGTGGCCAGTTTTCCTTTGTCGGCATCGACAAGAAGCCACGCTTCGGGGCGGCGATCAGTCAGTGCGTACGAAATGGCAAACGCGATCTCTCGCGGCGTCAGGCGAATGCGTCCCTGGTCGTCCACGGGACCGGAGCCAAGCTCCCAGCGATAAATCGACTCGGGCAGAAGGTAGATCGCCGCGAGCGAATAGCGGACGCCCAAGACGCGGCCCGCATCTTTGGCATTCTTGTGGAACAAGGCGGTGAAGCGGCTGAGTTCCTCTTTCGTGGCCTGGCGTTGCAAGACGGAAGCGAATTGCTTCTGGACTGCGGCGATGATGGCGGCGTCTTCGAGCGGAAGGTTCTCGTCAAGCAGCTTGGCGAACTCCTGCGGCAAGTTGCCGATCGCTTTCATCTTGCCGTTTTCGATCTTGAAGTTCGTCTGATTGTGAGCGAGCTGGATCGCGTTGCGGATGAGCAAAGCGGTTGTCGGCTCATCCAGTTTCGGAGCACCCATGTCGCGAAACGTCGTCTTCCCCTCGGGCGTGAACGGCTGGCCGACGCCGGGAGCCTTCGCCATCTCGGCGGCATAAATCTCGGGGCTAAGGCGACGCAGCGTTGTTGGGCTGTCGAAGTTCGCTTCGAACTTGGGGTCGAACAATTTGTCGTGATTGACCTTGTTGCCGTTTGCATAAGCCTCGCGGGTGGCGAAGTGCTTTCCGGAGCGTTTCATTTCCGCGGAAATCCAGTCGGCAATCGTCTTGACGTCCGCCTCCGCCAGTGACTGCTTCTCCTCGGGGGGCATCTCTCGCTGGGAAATCATCTTGCTGAGCAACGCCCAACGCCCGGCGCTCGTGCTCTCCTTCATGTCCGGATTGAGCATCGAAAGGTCCAGCTCCCCCTCGCTGATTTTCGCGTTGTGGCAGCCGTTGCAATGCTTGGCGAACAGGGGAGCGACCGACTTATCGAAAGCGTGCTTGCTCTCGGCGAAGGAAGCGTACTTGGGAAGGACGGACTTTGCTTCCTGCGCCTCCGATGCAGGCGTGGAAAGTCCGCAAAGGAGCGCCATGGCGAACGGAGCCACGAGGGTACGTTTCATAGGGAAAGCGACTCGGCGAGGAGGGAAGCGGGAGGAATCCAGGACAGCTTCAGATTAACAAGCATCGCCACGCAGTGCAATGATTTTTGCATGCAATTCTATTGGGCGGAGCGAAACGAGTATTGGCGCGCAGCGATAGGCGAGCGTCAGTTCTCGGATTGGTTGGCACGCCCTGAGTGTAGCGAAGGGCGTGGAAGCGGTGCTGACGCAGCATCCAATTTGCATTGAGCTTTCGGAAGCTTCACCACGCCCTTCGCTACACTTAGGGCGTGCCCACGGTTTCCTGAAGTTCTGCTATCGCGCGTCGTACGTCCGCCAGCCGCCGTTGAGGCCTTCTGCGAGCTTGTTGGCTTCTACGGGGCCCCAAGATCCGGCCGCGTACTGGGGGACTCCGGAATGGGGCGATTGCTCCCAGGCGCGGAGGATGGGCATCACGAATTGCCAGGCGGCTTCCAGTTCTTCCGATCGCATGAAAAGCGTCGCGTCGCCGCGGAGGGCGTCCAAGAGCAGGCGTTCGTAGGCTTCGGGAAGTTCCTTATGGTAGGCGTTGTCGTAGTCGAACGAGAACGAAACCTGCTCGACGTCGAGCCCCATGCCGGGCCGTTTCGTGGAGAAGGTCAGGCACATGCCTTCGTCCGGCTGAATGCGAAAGACCAGGGCATTCGGGCGGGCGTCGGTCAGGTCGCAGACGTCGCCTTCGCATTCGACGGTGCGAAAGAGGCGGAGCGGCGGCAGCTTGAACTGGACGACGACTTCGGTGAGCCGCGTCGCCATTCGCTTGCCGGCTCGAATGAGAAACGGCACGCCCGCCCAGCGCCAGTTTTCGATCTCCAACCGCAAGGCGACGAACGTCTCGGTGGCCGAGTTCGGCTTGATCGCCTCTTCGTCGTGGTACGCTTTCGCTTCTTTGCCGCCGACCGTCCCGGCCTTGTACTGCCCGCGTACGACTTGGCGGTCTACCTGATCTTCGCGAATGGGAGCGAGGCTGCGGAGAACCTTGAGCTTGGCGTCGCCGATGTCGCGGGCCTTCAGCGTCGCGGGGGGATCCATGGCGACTAAAGCAAGCACCTGCAGCAAGTGGTTCTGCACGACGTCGCGCAAGGCGCCGTAATCGTCGTAGAAGGAGCCGCGTTTTCCCTCCATGCCCACGGTCTCTGCCATCGTGATCTGCACATGATCGACGTATTGCCGATTGAAGAGGGGCTCGAAGATGGCGTTGCCGAAGCGGAAGGCGAGCAGGTTTTGCACCGTTTCCTTGCCGAGGTAATGGTCGATGCGAAAAACCTGATCGGGCCGAAGGCGCCGCAAGACATGCGCATCCAGTTCACGCGCCGACTCAAGATCGCGGCCATACGGCTTCTCGATGACGGTTCGCGTCCACGGCGTCTCCGGTTCGCGGCGAGCGAATTCGACGCGCGACAGACCCTCGACGATGCCGGCGAAGAAATCGGGATCGGTTGCCAGGTAGAAAAGGCGGTTGCCGGGAAGATTGTTTTCCTTTTCCAGTTCCTCGATGCGATGCCGCAACGTGTGCATGCCCGCTTCGACGGTGAAGTCGGCTGACTGGTAATAGAGGTGGGGGGCAAATTTGGACCACGCGGCGTGATCGACGAACTCGGCCCCGCGATGTTCGACGATCGCTTGGCGAACTTCCGCTCGAAAGGCGCCATCAGGTTTCGGGCGACGACCGGTGCCGAGCACGGCGAAATCGTCAGGAAGGTGGCCGGCTTTCGAAAGGGCGAAGAGGGCAGGGAAGAGCTTGCGGTTCGCGAGATCGCCGGTGGCGCCGAAGATGGTCATCGCGAAAGGATCGGGATGCTTGAAGGCGCCCTGGCCGGGGCCTTCCGCGAACGACGAGGAGACGTTGACGGAAGGCATCGGCTTCTCCCTAAACGAAAAATCCCGGAAACCGCATTGCGGCTCCCGGGTTTTCTATGTCTCGCATCGCAACTCGTCGTCCGCACCCAAAGCGTTTCAAAGCCCAGGGGCGACCGTAGGGAGCTCCTGGGTTCGGAGTGTCGGAAGCGCCAAGTCTTCGGTCTGGAACCCAGGAGTTCGCTGCGCTCGCTCCTGGGCTTGGCAGTAGTCTTCGATCACGGCGGGGAGACGGGGAGGATTTCCTCGTACTCCGACTTGTCCTCGGCATCGTTGTAGCGTGCGGGGATGATGACCAAGTCTTCGTTCATTTCGTCCTTGAGGAAGATCTTGCGGAACTTCGTCACGAACTTGCCGTCTTGCAGATGGCCGGCGAGTTGCGCCAAGGCGGTGACGTCTTCCTTCGGCGCTTCGCGGACGAGGTATCCCAGCGGGCGGTCCTGGCGGCTCTTGTTGAGCCGAGCCTGGATCACCTTGAAGATCGCCTCGCGGCGAGCGGGGTCGTTCACGTCGGCCTGGGTGAAGCCTTCATCGGGATCAGGCGCCTTCTCGGTGTAAGGGGCTTCGCCGCGGACGACTTGAACGTCGGTCTTCGAGAGTTTGCGAGCCCATTCCATCGTGGACGGGATACGACCGCCCTTGCCGGGTTGAGGCCGTTGACCTGCGACGAACTGGAAGCCGAGACCCTGAGCCTTGGCGATGAGGTTTTGCTGTTGCGGGGCGAAGTCCTTGAGCCACTGCTCGCCGCCGCCGGGCAATCCGCCCGGCGTGCAACCGCTGCCCGCTTGCAGCATGGGGATCCAAGTCATCTGGTACGAGAAGTCGCCTTGCAGGTCGGCTTTGAAAGGAGCTTGGACGTAGAAGAGGGCTTCCGTCTTATCCTTCACGCTGATCTGCGTGATTTTCAGCGGGTAGATGAACTTCTCCGAAGCGAACTGGAAGCGCGTGGGCGTGACTTCGCCTGCGAAGGTGCCGTCTTTGTTCCGCTTCATCTGCATCGTGTCGATCTTCATGACGGTGAAGAGCCACTTCTTCTGGACGTAGAAGTTCAGCGACGCTTCATCGCCGGCGTAGCTGTACTTGTGGTCCTTCAACCATGAGAAGAGCGCGTCGGCTCGGTCGGCTTCGATGATCTTGTAATCGAGCGAACCGACAAGGCCCGCTTCAAGCACGCGAACTGCAGGCTTTTGGGCCGGCTCGCGAGCAAGCGAGTCCATCGCCGCTGCGGCTCCAGGGGCGGGACCGCCACCTCCACCGAAGCCGCCAAGGAAGACCGGTTGCGGCATCAGCTTCGAATGGGGGAATTCTCGCTTCTTGAGGATCGTGTAGATCGCGAGATGCTTGAAGAAATCCCGCGGCATTTCATGCAGCTTCGGCTGCGTCGGCGTCGGGATGACCATGCCGAAATCGAGGGCATTGCCCTCGAACTTGGGCTGCACGGTGAAGGTCTCGACCTTCTCCGCGGGATCGTAGGTCAGGAAGACTTTTTGGGCTGGTTGCAGGATGTCGGCATTCTTCGCCGAGAAGTAGCAGCAGGCCGCCTCAGCCCGCATGCCGGTCGCGGCGAGCAGCGCGACGGCGACGAGACAATGTCGTCGAAACATGACATGAACCTCGGTAAACTGTCGGAGACGAGTATGAAGTCAGGATAACCGGCTTGGACCCGAAAAGCGAGTCGAGCCCCAACGCGGATCCGCTCCACCGCAAAAGACGAAGCTCGAAGCGGAAAGTTTGGGGAAAGCGGGTTTGCTGATGAGGTAGTTTCGGAAATTGCGCGTAGGGAACGCCCTCCGTGGCGTTCCGCAGGACTGGGCGCGTACAGTCACAAGTATCCACCTTCCGCGATCCCCGCTTGCGGCTTAGCGATCCGCGGCATCGGATCGCTAAGCCGCAAGCGGAAGACCCGGATCGACGACAAGGGGGATGTGCGCGTCCATTCCGGCGGAAACAAAGATGGTTGCCGCGTTCATAAAATGTCCGCACCTAAGAAGGAGAGACCATGGCTGCCGAAACGCTTGCTTTCAAGACCGAACTCAAGCAACTGCTCCAGCTCATCATCCATTCGCTCTATTCGCATCCCGACATCTTCCTGCGCGAGTTGATCAGCAATGCGAGCGATGCGATCGATACGGCCCGTTTCCAATCGCTCACGAATCAGGATCTGCTCGAAGGCGACGCTGAGTGGATGATCCGCATCATCCCCAACGCAGCCGACGGCACGCTGACGATCGCGGACAACGGCATCGGCATGTCGCGCGAGACGATCGTCGAGAACCTCGGCACGATCGCCCGCTCCGGAACCAAGGCGTTCATCGAATCGCTGAAGGCGGCCAACGCCCAGCAACGGCCCGAACTCATCGGCCAATTCGGCGTAGGCTTTTATTCGGCGTTCATGGTGGCCGACCGCGTGACGGTGATCAGCCGAATGGCGGGGAAGCCGGAAGATGCAGTGCAGTGGGAGTCGGAAGGGCAGGGCGAATTCCGCATCGAATCGACGACGAAAGAGAAACGCGGCACCGAGATCATCCTTCACCTGAAAGAAGAGGGGAAGCAGTTCCTCGATCCCTATCGATTGCGGACCCTCGTCAAGAAGTATTCGGACTTCGTCGAGCATTCGATCGTGCTCGTCACGGAAAAGGAAGACAAGACGGCCAGCGAGGAGACGATCAACGCCCGCAAGGCGATTTGGCTGCGGAACAAAAGCGAGGTGAAGGAAGAGGAATACCTCGAGTTCTACAAGCACCTGACCCACGATCACGACAAGCCGCTGAAGACGATCCATTTCTCGGCCGAGGGGCAGGTCGAGTTCAAGGCGCTCTTGTTCGTGCCGTCGCATCGGCCTTTCGATCTGATGTGGGGCGATTCCAATAAGGGATTGCATCTCTACATCCAGCGAGTCTTCATCATGGACGATTGCGAGGCCCTCTTGCCTCGCTGGCTGCGGTTCCTCCGCGGCGTCGTCGATTCGCCGGACCTTCCGCTCAATGTGTCGCGCGAGCTTCTGCAGCAGAGCGCGCCGCTCGAGAAGATCAAGTCGAACCTGGTGATGAAGGCGATCGCGTCGCTCGATGAGGTTCGCCGACAGGATCCGGAAAAATACCTCGCCTTCTACAAGGATTTAGGCGTGTTCGTGAAGGAAGGGGCGTATCAGGATTACGACCATCGCGAGAAGGTTGCGGATCTGCTGCTTTTCGATTCGACGAAGACGGATGCGGGCAAGCTGACGTCGCTTTCCGACTACGTCGAGCGGATGCTCTCGGAGCAGAATGAGATCCTTTACCTCGCCGGCGAATCGCGGGACATTCTGCTGCAATCGCCGCACTTGGAGGCGTATCGGGCCAAAGGGCAAGAGGTGCTGCTGCTTACCGACCCCGCCGACGAGATCGTGATCGATGCGTTGCGGGAGTATAAAGGCAAATCGTTTCGGGCGATCGACAAGGGGGCCGCGGATGCGGCCGTGGATGAGGACGCGAAAAACAAGTACAAGCCGCTGCTGGAACTCGTCCAATCGAAGTTGCCTCAGATCAAGGAAGCTCGCCTCACGAATCGATTGAAAGAGAGCGCGGTTTGCTTGATGGCGGAGGAATCGGCCTACAGCGCGAATGTGCAACGGCTGATGCAACGCATGGGGCAAGCGGCGCCGGAACCGGAGAAGCGGGTGCTCGAGTTGAATCCCGAGCATCCCTTGGTTCAGGCGATGGAAGCCTTGCGTTCGCGCGATGCGAACGACGCGCGGCTCGAAACCGCATGCCGTCTGCTGTACGACGAAGCGCTGATCGCGGAAGGCTCAAAAGTGCAAGATCCTGCCGAATTCGCACGGCGGCTCAACGAGGTGGCGGTTCGCAGCTTGCAATGATTTTGGTCAGCACGCCGCGAAAACAAGCGTTCGCAGGCTCCCGGTGGAAGAGTCGGGACATGTCGCCGACACTTGTTTGCGCGGCGCGCTTGGAACTTGTCTCGAAACCGTCAGATAAGGTTTTCCGCTTGCGGCTTAGCGAGCCCAGGGATTCTCCGAACGCTAAGCCGCAAGCGGAAGACAGGGGGTTTCGAAACTACTCTCATTCCATGCCGCTGTACGCGTGCATGTCTTGGCGAGTGCGCGACGACGAACTGCCTCGCGTCATGTCGTAGAGGAAATAGCCGGCCGCGCCGATGCCGACGGCCCAACAGGCGGCTTTGAGCATGCCTTCGCTGGAGATATCAGGCATCATGCTGCTCATCATCCCCTGCTGTTGCTGCTGGCGCCCGCCGGCGGAGGCGGAAGCCCAATAGGGTTCGATGCGATCTTCGGCGAGCGTGAGGTCGATGAACTTGTCCCAATGTTGCTCGATCCAATCCGACATCTGCCGTTCTTCCGCTTCCAGAGCGCGTGCGAGGCGAGCGGTTTCCAAGTCGCCGGCCCGCTCCGCCAATCGGGTCAGCAAACTGTAGGCGGCGATTTCCATGTGTTCGGTCACATAGGCGTCGCGGGCGTTCTTGCCCGGCTTGTCGGCGCGGATCATGTCGTAAAAGCCCTTCATCCACGCAGTCATGACGGCGCCCATGTCCTCGAGACGTGCCGGCCCGCTTCCCAGGGCCGCGAGTCGCTCGTAGACGAGGCGAAGCTGACGCTCGGTTTCATGGCGATGCATCGTGAGCCGTTGCCGCACTTCGGCATCTTTGGTGGTGGCGATCAGTCCATTAAGCATGTGGTAGACCTGCCGTTCCATGGCATGGCAATCCTGCAAATAGCCGATCACTTTCCGCTGCAAGGTCGTGTTGGACATGTTGGCTTCCTCTGAGTGGGGACGATTTCCCGGCGGCGGGCATCCCCGATGCGCGCATCCGTCCTCGCGGCGACTGGGGGCCGCTGGAGTTTCGTTGATCGAGCAAACCACGTACCCGCCATGTCGAGCTTTGCAGGAGGCATCGCTTTTGCAGCGAAATGATCGCTTTTATGCCGAGGATGCAGCCCAGCACAAGCCTCGTGACGGGCAACGAAGTGAAAAAAACGACTCAAACAGAAATTGCCGCGTTGTGGGATGCAAGGTCGCATGGCGCCGCGCCTCTCATCGAACGATTGAAAAGTAATGTTCCGTATGACCCCTAATTGAAGGAGCGATCCCATGGTGGCCGCCACCGCACGAATTCCCGATGTCCATCGTCATCCCGAAACCAGCCCTACCAACATCTCGCAAACGAACGTCGGCGATGCCGAACAACTGATCTCCGTGATCGCCGGCGGCGCGCTTGTTGGCTATGGGCTGGTCAAAAGCACGCTGGGCGGCCTCGGGCTGGCCGCGATCGGGGGCATGCTGGTGCATCGCGGCATGAGCGGCAATTGCCAGCTTTATTCCGCCCTGGGAATCAACACTGCCGATAAGCACAGCCCGCAAGCGAGCATCGCGGCCGGTGCGGGCACGAAGGTGGAGGAATCGATCACTATCCATCGATCGCCCGAGGATCTGTTCGCATTTTGGCGGCAGTTCGAGAATCTTCCGCAGGTGATGTCGAACCTCGAATCGGTCGAACGCATCGAACCGAACCGCTATCGCTGGAAAGCGTCCGGCCCGCTTGGAACAAAAGTGACGTGGGATGCCGAAGTGATTACCGAACGCGCGAATGAACTGATCGGCTGGCGTTCGCTGCAAGGTTCGGAAGTGGATACGGCCGGTTCCGTCCATTTCGTCGGCACGCCCAACGGCACCGAGGTGCGGGTATCGCTGAAGTACAATCCGCCCGGCGGCAAAGTAGGAGCGATCGCCGCATGGCTTACAGGCTCGAGCGGCCAGCAACAGATCCGCGCGGACCTGCAGCGCTTCAAGCAACGGATGGAATCAGGCCAAATGGCGTTGGCGCGCTAACGAAAGCCGAAGCGAAGCGCGGCGCGTTCGGACGAATGTCGAAACATGCCGCGATTCGTTTTGTCTACCGAGGCACAAAGATTCGAGGTTGGTCGCGAAATGGGCCGCTCACCAAGCCAAACATAATGTCGCCGATCTGGGCAGCAACTGCTTGAGCATAAGCACCGTCGCGCTGAAACCTACGCTTGTTCGCAATCGTGATAACAGGAGGGTGTCCCGACTTCCAAGAATCCGCCAGCGTTGTGCCGAGTGAGTCGAGCCTATTGCTGTTGCGATTGTCCGTGAGCAACGTCCACTGATGCTTTTGACGCCAGTTCCATAAAGTCCGATCGTCTGTCTTGGGATCAAGTCCCAAGTCCGCGAACGTGGCGCATTGGATATTGGATCCTTCGAGGATCTTCCGGAGTCCCAGCGTCTCGAGCAGCCGTTCGAGATAGGCGAGATATCCTTCGATATTCACATCCGATAGAAGCCCATTCATGTCATGGGCCCGTCATCGACTTCATCTGTTGAGACATGAACCACTCGCGAAATGTCTCTACTTCTTCCCCAGCAGCCCTTCTGGCCGCCACATCGGCCTCAGACTGTTCGCGTTCCTTCTTATCTGCGTTTAGCCACTCCTTAAAAGCTGCCAACTCGCCTTTTGCACGTTCCATCGCTTCATGGAACGAAGGCGGATTCGTTGCTGCTGCGTTCCTGGACTCGATGTTGAGATGCTCGCGGAGGACAACCTCAAGATTCTCGAAAACATAGGCCCGCACCGCGGAAACCTGCTCGGGAGTAATGTTGTAAAGCGAAGCGATGAACGCTTCGGTGTCGCCCGGATCGAAAAAGTGCGGAAGCAGGTTCTGCACTAAAATTCGCGTCCCCCACCAATTCCGGCCCCCGGCCGCGGTCGTGGATCAAATCGCTGCTCATCGTCTGCCTCCTTCGTCGCCTCGTCTGCCGCTCGCATCATAGTAACTGAAAATGGTTTCGCGAACGGACCGCATCGGTTAAGATGGCGGCTTATCGACAACGCGACGAAACCTGCCTGCCGACTTCCCGAAGCTGGGCTTCGGGCATCTTGCATTCCCTACCTGTGCGAACGAGTTGAAACCCATGATGCGAACGCTCTCCCTCCTGATCGCATGTGGCGCTTTTGCCGTCGTTTCCTCTGCTCATGCCGATGAGCCGAAGAAGACGGCGGACGCCAAGGTCAGCTATTTCAAGGACATTCGCCCGATCTTCCAGGCTCATTGCCAGGGTTGCCATCAGCCGGCGAAAGCTCGCGGCGGCTACATCATGACCGCCTTCGAGAAGCTGCTTGCCGCAGGCGAATCAGGCAAGGCGGCGATCATTCCCAAGGATGCCGCGAAAAGCCATCTGATCGCAATGATCACGCCGAAGGACGGCAAGGCGGCGATGCCCGAAGGCAAGAAGCCGCTGCACGACACGGAGATCGACGTCGTCCGCCGTTGGATCGCTCAGGGCGCCGTTGACGACACGCCCGCCACGGCGAGAGTGCGGTTCGATCAGGACCACCTCCCGGTCTACACGCGGCCGCCTGTCATCTCGTCGCTCGATTACTCGCCGGACGGAAAACTGCTCGCCGTCTCCGGTTTCCATGAGATCCTCCTTGTCGATGCCGAATCCGGCGCCCGCATCGCCCGGCTCGTGGGCCTTTCGGAACGCGTCCAGTCGGTTTCGTTTTCGCCGGACGGCAAGCTGCTTGCAGCCACGGGCGGTCAGCCGGGGCGGATGGGCGAAGTGCAGATCTGGGACATGGAAAAGAAAAAGCTGAAGCTCAGCGTACCGATCACGTTCGACACCATCTACGGCGTGAGCTGGTCGCCCGACGGCAAGAAGCTCGCCTTCGGCTGCACGGACAACTCCGTTCGCGCGATCGATGCGGCGACCGGCGAACCGGTGATGTTCCAGGGCGGCCACAGCGACTGGGTGCTGGATACGTTCTTCACCGTCGATGGTTCGCACATCGTGTCGGCAAGCCGTGACATGAGCGTGAAGCTGACCGAAGTCGCGACGCAGCGGCTCATCGACAATGTCACCTCGATCACGCCTGGCGCTCTCAAGGGGGGCGTGCAAGCGTTGTCGCGCCATCCGAAGTTCAATGTGTTCGTCGCCGGCGGGTCGGACGGCATGACGCGCGCCTACCGCGTCTTCCGCGAAACGGCTCGCCAAATCGGCGACGATGCGAATCTCATCATGGATCTCTACCCGCTTACGGGCCGCGTCTTTTCGGCGCGTTTCTCCGCTGACGGCAAACGTCTCGCCGCGGCCAGCAGCCTCGACGGCAAGGGGCAGATCTTCGTCAGCACCTTCAACTACGACGCGGATGTGCCGCAGCCGATCAAGAGCATCATGGGAAAAGTCCCTGGCACTCGCAACGCTCAAGAGCAGAAAGCTTTGGCGGACTACAAGAACCAGGGCGTGAAGCAACTCGCGAAGATCGATGTCGCCACCGGACTGTATGCCGTGGCGTTTCGGCCTGACGGCAATGCGATTGCGGCCGCGGGTTACGACGGCGTCGTTCGCGTTTTCGATGCGAATGGCGGCAAGCTGATCAAGGACATCTCGCCCGCCCCGGTCGAAGCCGCGGCGAGCAATGCGGCCAAACGAACAAACCCGCTCGCATGGCCCAAGGAAGTCGCGGAAGCCGAGAAGCTGCCGGCGGGGGCGAAGCTCGAAGGGATCGAAGTCGAGCCGAAGGCGATCGTGCTCGATACCCCGTACTCCTATGTCCAAGTCTTGGTGACCGCGAAGCTCGCGGGGGGCGACACGTTCGATGCCACGCGCGCCGCAAAAATCCAGGCTGCCGCGCCGATCGTGGAGACCACCCCGCTCGGAGCCGTGCGTCCGATGGCGGATGGGCAAACGACGTTGAAGATTTCCGTCGGCGACAAGTCGATCGACATTCCCGTCACGGTGAGCGGCGTGAAGTCGGCTTACCAGTCCGATTTCATTCGCGACGTCAATCCGATCCTGAGCCGGCTTGGTTGCAATGCCGGCACCTGTCATGGCGCCAACAAGGGAAGGAACGGCTTCAAGCTCTCGCTCCGCGGCGTCGATCCGATCTTCGACGTCCGTGCCTTTCTTGACGACCATGCATCCCGCCGCGTCAATGTCGCCTCGCCCGACGACAGCCTTATGTTGCTCAAGACGACCGGCGCCGTTCCGCATGTCGGCGGCCAACTCACGAAGCAAGGCGAGCCGTACTACAAAGCGATCCGCAACTGGATCGCGCGCGGCTGCGACCTCAATCAGGCCACGCCGCGCGTCACGAAACTCGAACTGTTCCCGCAAGGCGCCGTCGTCCAACGGCTCGGCGAAAAACAGCAGTATCGCGCCATCGCGACGTATGCCGACGGCAAGCAGATAGACGTGACCCGCGAAGCGATCATTGAAGCGGGCAACATCGAGATGATCTCAGCCGACAAGTTCGGCCTCATCACCACGCTAAACCGCGGCGAAGCCCCAGTGCTCGCTCGCTTCGAGGGAGCCTACACAGCCACCACCGTGATCGTCATGGGGGACCGCGATGGCTTCGTCTGGAAGGATCCGCAAGTCTACGGCAAGATCGACGAACTGGTCGCCGCGAAGTGGAAGCGGATGAAGATCGAACCTTCCGACCTATGCAGCGATCTGGATTATCTCCGCCGTGTGCATCTCGACCTCTCCGGCCTGCCGCCGACCGCGGACGATGTTCGTGCCTTCATGGCCGACACGCGCGACAGCAAGACGAAGCGCGAAGCGGCCGTGGACAAGCTCATCGGCAGCGCCGACTATGTCGAACACTGGACCAACAAGTGGGCCGACCTTTTGCAGGTGAACGGCAAGTTCCTCGGCTCCGGCGGAGCGGCGGAGTTCCGCAAGTGGATCCGCAACGAGATCGATAAGAACACGCCCTACGACGATTTCGCTCGCAAGATCCTCACCGCCTCCGGCTCCAATCGCGAGAACCCGGCCGCTTCCTACTGGAAGATTCTTCGCGACGCTCCGAACGCCATGGAAAACACCACGCACCTCTTCCTGGGCGTGCGGTTCAATTGCAACAAGTGCCATGACCATCCGTTCGAGCGTTGGACGCAGGATCAGTACTACGAGACGGCCGCCTACTTCGCTCAGTTTGGTTTGCAGGAAGACCCCGCATCGAAGGGGCAACGCATCGGCGGCACCGCGGTCGAAGGGGGCAAGCCGCTGTACGAGATCGTGGCCGATCGCAATACCGGCGAAGTGAAGCACGAGCGGACGGGTGCGGATACCGCGCCCAAGTTCCCGTATCCCACGAGCGCGAAGGCGGACGCCAAGGCGCCTCGCCGCGCGCAGTTAGCCACATGGATCACCGCCCGCGACAACGTCTATTTCGCTCGCGGCTACGCGAATCGCGTGTGGGGCTATCTGCTCGGCGTCGGGCTGATCGAACCGATCGACGATATCCGCGCCGGCAACCCGCCGACCAATCCGCCGTTGCTCGACTACCTGACCGAGGAGTTCGTGAAGTCGAACTTCGACGTCCGCAAGCTGCAACGTCTGATCGTCACGTCGCGCACCTATCAGCTCGCGGTTTCGACCAACAAGTGGAATGCGGACGACAAGACGAACTACTCGCACGCCATCGCTCGCCGTCTGCCTGCTGAGGCGATTTACGATGCGATGATGCGTGTGACGGGGTCGAAAGGGAAGTTCGGCGGTACCCGTGCCGCGGCGTTGGCAGATGGCGGAATCGATCTGCCGAGCGGCTTCCTTGCGACGACGGGCCGACCGGTTCGCGTCTCCGCCTGCGAATGCGAACGGACGGCCGGCATGCAGATGGGCCCAGTCATGGCCCTCGTCAATGGCCAGGATATCGGCGAGATGCTGGCCGATCCCAACAACGATCTCGTCAAGCTCGTCAAGCAACTCCCGGACGACGCGAAGCTGATTGATGAACTCTTCCTGCGCATCCTCAACCGCCCGGCTCAGCCGAAGGATGTCCAGGCCGCGAAGAAGCTGATCGATGAAGTCGAACTCGATCACAAGAGACTTCTCGCCGCCGTCAAGGCCCGCGAAGTTGAAGTCGTCGCCCTCAAGGCGAAGCTTGAGAACGAACGCGTCCTGAACATCGCCAAGACGAAGGCGGAACTTGATGCCTATGAGAAGGCAATCGCTCCCAAGGTCGCTCAAGCCGAGAAGGAACGAGCCGACCGCATCGCCAAGGCGCAAGCGGCCGTGAATGCCCGCATCACGGAGTTGGATACGAAGCAAGGGGAGTGGGAGAAGAAGCTCGTCTCCGATGTCGAGTGGATTCCGCTCAAGGCGACGGCTGCCGTCTCCACCGGCAAGGGAAAGCTGGAAGTGCAAGCGGACAACTCCTTGACCGCCTCCGGCGAACCAGGCCGCGACACCTACACGGTGACGATGCCGACCGATCTCAAGGGGATCGCCGCGATCCGCCTTGAGATGCTGACGGACGCCAAGTATCCCAAGAACGGCCCCGGCCGCGCTGCCGACGGCAACTTCGTGCTCACCGAGTTCCAGCTTTACGCTCAAGCGAAGGGCTCGAAGGATCTGCCGAAGAAGATGGAGCTGACCACTCCCCTCGCCGACTTCAGCCAAGACAACTTCGACGTGAAGTTCGCCATCGACGGCGACGAAGGCGGACGCGACAAAGGTTGGGCCGTCTCGCCGCAAACCGGCATGGGGCACTGGGCGACGTTCCAGATCAAGGAACCGATCAGCTTCGAGAAGGGGGCCACGCTCACGTTCAAGCTGATTGGCCAATACGCTCAACCCACGTTCATGCCGGGCCGGTTCCGCATCTCGGTGGCGACCGCGAAGGTGCCGGTAGGCTTGTCGGTTTCCGAGGAACTGAAGACGATCCTCAACACGCCGATCGAAAAGCGAACGCAGCCTCAGAAGGATCAACTCGCCAAGATGTTCCGCGGGAATGATGGCGAACTGAAGAATCGCCAGAAATCGCTCGGCGAAGCACAAGCGCCGTTGCCGGTGGATACGCGTCTTCAGGATCTGAAGGCATCGGCTGCGGAGGCGCAGAAAGCGGTGCCGGAAGATGCCCGCCTCTTGCAGTTGCGGCAAGACGTGCAGATGAGCGAACGCCAGCTCGTCGACCGCCGACTGACCGCCGCCCAGGACATCGCATGGGCTCTCATCAACA
Organism: Gemmataceae bacterium; assembly: GCA_019748295.1. GTDB lineage: Bacteria > Planctomycetota > Planctomycetia > Gemmatales > Gemmataceae > JAIEPT01. The sequence continues at coordinate 31,813 of JAIEPT010000087.1, forward strand.
GCCCCGCGTTTTTGTTCAACCATTGACCAATGTAGCCCGCTTCTCTGTAGCCCTCTCGCTCCGCGAGAGGATCGCGGCAGCAAGCCATGCGGCGGCAAGGCATTTATCCGCTAACCTCTCGCGGAGCGAGAGGGCTACATAGAAAGCGCTTTCGCGACCACGCAATATCGGGTATCTTGATGGCACCCCCCCGAGTGACGCATCCGGCAACGAACTTTCGCGATTTCGCTCCTTCAGGAGACCTTCCATGCTCGTGATTCCTGGCCAACGCGGAGCCGATACGTGCGACCGCGGCCTTAATCTCTCGCGCCGTGATTTGCTGCGTGTCGGCGGATCGGGCCTTTTGGGCCTCTCGCTCGGCTCGATGTTTCAGCTGCAAGCCAAGGCGGCGGAAGAGAACCGCACGGGCGGGCCGGGGTGGGGCAAGGCCAAAAGCGTCATCATGATCTTCCTGCAAGGGGGCCCGAGCCACATCGATCTGTGGGACCCGAAGGAAGACGTGCCGGACAACGTGAAGTCCGTATTTAACTCGATCAACACCAAAATCCCGGGTGTCCGCTACACCGAAATTCTGCCGCGGCTTTCGCAGCTCAACGACAAGTTCACGCTCATCCGCTCGATGAGCTATTCGCCCAACGGCCTCTTCAATCACACTGCCGCCATCTACCAGATGATGACCGGCTGGACCACCGACAAGGTGAGCGCCTCGGGCCAACTTGAACCGCCTGACCCACGAGACTTCCCGAACTTCGGTTCGCAGCTCATCCGCTTGCGGCCCGTCACCGTTCCGATGCTGCCGTTCGTCATGCTGCCCCGGCCGTTGCAGGAAAGCAATGTCGTGGGCAAGGGCGGGACCGCGGGCTTCCTGGGTCGCGCTTTCGATCCGTACACGCTGTACCCCGAGGGCGACGACAACGACATGAACAAGATGGACCGCATCCGCGTGGACGACCTGCGTCTGCGGCCCGAAGTCTTCGGCACTCGCCTCGAACGCCGAGCGAACCTTCGCAATACCATCAATGCCGGCATGCCGGAGATGGAGCGGGCGGTCGCCGACTACAACCTCAACAGCTACTACGATCGCGCCCTGAACCTCGTCCTTTCGGGCCGGGCTCGCGATGCTTTCGACCTGAACAAGGAAACGACGCAGATGCGTGCGTCGTATGGCCGCAACACGTTTGGTCAAAGCTTGCTGCTCGCTCGCCGTTTGATCGAAGCCGGCACACGCGTGGTCGAAGTGGTGTGGCCCAAGGTCGCGAATTCGGACAACCACTCGTGGGATCACCACGTCGGCCTCAATCAGCGTATGCGAACCCAGTCCGGCCCCATGCTCGATGGCGGCCTCTCCGGCCTCATCGCCGATCTGGATCAGCGCGGCATGCTCGAGGAGACGCTCGTCGTCGCCATCGGCGAGTTCGGCCGCAGCCCGCAGAAGGGCGTGTCCACCTCGGGCAACGGCAACAGCTCCGACGGCCGCGACCATTGGCCGTACTGCTACACGAGCCTCGTCGCGGGCGCCGGCGTCAAGCGCGGCTACATCCACGGCGAATCGGACCGCACCGCATCCAGCCCGCGCCGCGATCCGGTCCATCCGGGCGAGTTGTTGGCCGCCATCTACCACGCCTTCGGCATCGCCCCGGACACGATGGTGAACAACCACCTCAACCAGCCACGCGAGCTGGTGCAATCGCATCCGGTGACGGCGATCTTCTCGTAAGAAACGGCAAACTTGCGAAAAAGGGCCCCGAGCAATCGGGGCCTTTTTCGTTGGGATTATGTTCTGTAGGGAACGCCCTCCGCGGCGTTCCGCGGGACTGGGCATGTACATCCCGCAGTGTCCACATTCCGCGCCGCGTTCACCGCTTGCGGCTTAGCGATTCGTATCGGCCTATCCGGATCGCTAAGCCGCAAGCGGAAGGCCTGCATGAACGACGAGTGGGATGTGCGGACCCATTCCCGCGGAACGCCGCGGAGGGCGTTCCCTATAGGGGGTGAAGTTTTCCGAATGTCTTTGCAATCCGCAAACGTGGGCGGTAAACGAGAGGCATCTTCACACCCTCTCCGAGAACCAGGACCATGAAAATTCGAACCGCCTGCACCCTCCTCTTCGCCGCGATCGCGGTTGCTTCTAGCGTTGCCTTTGCTCAGGACGCCGATGGATGGATGCCGCTGCTCAACGGCAAGGACCTGACGGGTTGGGGCTACAAGAAAGACAACAAGAAGTTCGACGGCAAGACGGAAGCGGATGATGGCCGCTACACGGCGAAGGACGGCATGATCGTCGTCAATCCGGGCAAGGGGCTCGCGCAGATGTGGACGACCAAGTCGTATCCCAACGACTTCGAACTGCGACTTGAGTTTCGCGCGGCGGTGAATGCGGACAGCGGATTGTTTTTGCGCGGGCCGCAGCTTCAAGTGCGCGATTACCCCGTGGCGGGGCCGTACAAGATGCTGAAGAAGTACAAGGCCCAGGATTGGAACGAGATCGTGGTCGTCGTGAAGAACAACGTCGCCCATTGCACCTGCAACGGCGAGATCCTGGAAGCCGCCCTGAAGTTGCCGCCGACCGGGCCGATCGGGCTGGAAGCGGATCGCGGCCAAATGGAATACCGCAACATCCGCCTCAAGGAAATCAAGTAGCTACTTGGCGATCGCCTGCTTCGTCTGTTCCGCCTGCACTTTGATTTCGATCACGGCGTGGCTGGCGAGATCGTTGACCTTGTTGCGGACCAACTCGAAGGAGCCGGCGTCGGCGGGCGGCGGCCCCTTCTGCTTTTCGCGCCATTCGCGGATGGCGGTCAGGGCGTTGAGGACCACGCGGCGAGCCGAAGCTTCGTCGGGGACGTCCTTGCCGTCCTTCACCGGCACGCGGAAGTTCCGCAGCTGCTGTTTTTCGTTGAGCATCTCGGCGACGATTTCCCACGGCGTCGAAGCGCTGCCGCGGCGCGCAAGCGCGAGCGCGGAGTTGTAGCGGACTTCCCACCCTTGCGCGCTCGCCTCCGCGGCGACGCCGGCGGGATCGACGGGGAGCGGTTGGGCGGGATTCCGAAACACGATCAGAAGGACGACCGTCGCAAGGGCGGCCATCAGGCCGAGCATCACGAAGCCGCGAATTACGAACCCACGATCTTCTTCCTGAGGCGGCTGCTGCGTCATGGAGCTTTCTCTTCCTCGCTGTCTTCCAGCTTGAGAGCGATGTCCCGTCCGTCGTCCTGCGTCAGGCGAAGAAGGGTCGGTTCGATCAGTTCGCCATCCCAGAAGTTGGCCGCCTGAGCGGTCTGGCTGCGCAGGAACTTATCCTGAGCCTTCGCCGTCTCCGCGAGCGTCCGGTCAACTCGCACCATATCTGAGTCGAGTTGCTTGCCGTTAGGATCAAGATAGGCGAGCGCAGTCCGGGCATATAGACGACGATCGGGATCGTCGCTTGCCGCCGCTGATTGCAACTCGCCCAGGATCCTGATACGCTGATCTTCGGGGGCCTTGGCGAAGGCTCTGGTTTTTTCGCCTAAACGAGCGATCGAAAACACAGCCATGCGGCGATGATCGACCGTCGATCGAACGTCGGGGCCATTGCTTCGTTCGGCAATTTCGGCAAGGACTGGAAGCGCAACCGGCACATTGAAATGGCTGACCGTTGAGGCCAGAAAATCGACGAGATTCCGTTGAGCGGACAGCTTTGGCCAAGCTCGCTTCGCTTCTTTATCGCTCTTCCCCTTTAGAGTTGCAGCGATTCCAGTTTCCTGGGTCAGCAACTCATCCCACGCAGCTTTCAATCGCTTCGTCAGGTTCAGTGCGAAATCGACGTCATAGCGCAGAGCGGCGCTGTCCTTGCGTTCGAGCACTTGCGCAAGATCGCTGGCGCCACGCCAGCGGATTTCGCGATTGTCGCTATCCAGCTTGCCGTAGAAATACGCAGGCGTGTAACCGCCCACGAACATGTAGTTCATGCCGGCGATGATGAGGACCGCCACCAGGACGATCATGCCGGGCACGAGAAAGAGTTGAGCGATGAAGCGACCCGACGGCGGCGTAACCGGAGGCAGCCCCCGGCTCGGCGGCGTCGCATCGCGTTTCGGTTCGGATTCCATGACGAGGTCGCGATCCAGAGCGGAAAAAACCAGGAAATCTTCAGGCATTTTAGTAAACCAACCGCAGAAGGGCGAATGAGTTCACGATGCAACCATGAACTCCAAGCCCAGGGGCGAGCGTAGCGAGTTCCTGGGTTCGGAGTGTCGGAAGCGGGATCTTGTTTACGGTCCGGAACCCAGGAACTCCCTGCGGTCGCCCCTGGGCTTGGGCTTTTTTCGCTGTCAACTATGCCGCTCACTCTTGAACAATACGGCGAGCATCTGGCGGGGAAGGATCTGACCTGGCCCGTGGCTCCTGCTGCGCAGCAGCCGAAGGCGAAGCCGCATTTGGTGAAGCTGTCGGGGATTCGGCTGGTCGCGTGGAATGTCTACGGCACTCTGCTTCGCATCTTGGGGGGCGAGCTGAAGTTCGTGCATCCGGACAAGTTCGTCATGGACTTGGCCCTGGACAAGACGGTGCAGGAATTCAAGATGTGGGGCTCGATGTCCCGCAAGCCGGGGCAGCCTTCCGAATACATGGGGCAACTCTACGAGCGGGCCCTGGACGAACAACGGCTGGCATCATCCCCCGGCGAAAAGCACCCCGAGATTCACAGCGACAAGATCTGGGACAACATCGTCAAGAAGCTGCTGCAGAAGGAATACAAGTTCGACGCGGGGTTCTACGGGGCGCTCAACGAATATTGCCGCAAGATCGCGTACTTCTTCCATGCAAGCATCCAGGGGACCGCGGCCTACGACGGCGCTGGAGCGGCCATGGAAATGCTTCGTTCCCTCGGCGTGAAGCAAGGTCTGCTAGGCGATGGGCAACCCTTCACGACGGTGCAGATCGGGCGGGCGATCGCGGGGCAGACGTCTCTGCGGCTGGATGATCTCGTCGATCGCGGGCTGCGTTCGCTCTCGTTCGAGGTGGGGGGCAAGAAGCCTTCGGAGCGTCTTTTTCGGCATTTCCTGCAAGCCGCGCAGCAGCAGGGAATCCAGGCGCACGAAATCCTTCATATCGGATCGCGCATCCTACAAGATATCGCCCCTGCCCGTAGAATGGGGATGCGAACCGCTCTCTTTGCAGGCGACAAGGAATCGCTGCAAGTAACCAACGAGCAGCTTAAGGACGCGAGCCTGCGCCCCGATGTGCTTTTGACGGAACTCTCGCAAGTCGTCGACGTATTGCCCAGTCGATGACCGCGGAGTCCGGAGACCGAACTCGATGCCTCCCGAACTGCAATTCGATCTCTCCTCCATCGACCTCTCCCAGGTCATCGCGGACAAGGAAGAAATCCGCAAGCACAATCCGCAGCGCTTCGAGATGGAACATCTCGACGGCATCATCTACGCCGATGCCGCCGCCAACCTCATCATCGGCTACAAGGACGTGCGGGACGACGAGTTTTGGGTCCGCGGCCATATCCCGGGTTTTCCGCTGCTGCCCGGCGTCATCATGTGCGAAGCGGCGGCGCAGCTCTGCAGCTTTTACGTCATGCGGTATTCATCCATCGAAGCGGATTTCATCGGCTTCGGCGGCATGGAAGACGTCCGCTTCCGCCGCCCCGTCAAGCCGGGCGAACGGCTGATCCTTGTCGGCAAGGCGAACAAGCTGCATCGCAGGCAGACGCTCTTCACCGTGCAGGGCATGGTGGACGGCGTCATGGTTTTTCATGGCGACATCATCGGCGTCGCGATGCAGCAAAAGCCGGAGGCGTAAGCCGTGACCCGGTCCGTCCGCCTTTCGCTTGAGCAGCTTCAGCCTTACCTCCTCGACGTGCCCCCTCCCCGCCTGCCGCCCGGCCAAGTCCCGAGCGAGCCTCCGCAACCGTTGCGCTGGAGCGAGGTCTTCGGTTCCGATCAACCGGTCGAAATCGAAGTGGGCTTCGGCAAAGGCGCGTTTTTGACGCAGGTATGTCAATCTCGGCCGACCGCACATTTCCTCGGCATCGAGATCGAACGCAAATACGTCCTCATGGCCGCGGGCCGCATCGCGAAACTTGCTCCGAAGAACGTCCGTCTTGCGTGCACGGACGCCAAGTGGTTCTTCTCGAATCGCGTGGCGTCGTCCAGCGTCGACGTGGTGCACGTCTTCTTTCCGGACCCGTGGTGGAAGAATCGCCACAAGAAGCGCAAGCTGATGAGCCCCGATTTCGTCGCCGACATCGGCCGAGTGCTGAAGCCGGGCGGCATCTTTCATTTCAAGACGGACGTGAAGGACTATTTCGAGCAGACGCAAATCGTGCTTGGCCCGGAGCCGACGTTGCGGGAAGAGCCCGACTCGGCCTATGGCCTGGATGGCGCGATGACGAATTTCGAGCGGAAATACCGCATCGAAGGGCGCCCGATCTATCGTGCGATCTATTCGAAGCGCGACGCAAGCTGAATTTGCGTGTTCGTGAGGATGCCCTGAAAGGGCAAGGTTTGTGGAAGCAGCGAAGCTACCCCTCTCCCCCGCCGGGATCACGTTGGCCCATGCATTCGAGTCACTGCGGGGGAGAGGGTGGCCGAAGGCCGGGTGAGGGGAGCTTACGAAGGCGTGTCCTTTTTGACGTGGAGTTCCGAGAAAGCTGCGTCCGTGCACGCACCTGTCTTCGGAAGCACCCTTCACACGCCCTACGGGCGCCCTCTCCCCCGCGGTGACTCGAATACATGGGCCCACGCGATCCCGGCGGGAGAGGCGAAGCTTCGCTGCCTCCGCAAACCCCGGACATGGCGCACGCTTGACGGTCATTTTTGTCCGCGAGTTAGCGTTCGCACACGCTGTTTCGCTCCGTCGCATCAAAATCACGGCACACGATTGCTAGCGCGTTTGTACACGTTTCGGGTACGCGTTTTGCGTCCTCCCGGCGTCATTGCGGTCGCCCCTGTTCGGAGAATCTTCGCGGCCGCGTTTCACTTCCAAGGAGAAATACACATGGACGCCAGCAATCGAACGACGGCGGTAGCCGTCTTCTCGTCCCGCGAAGACGCTCAACGGGCCGTGCAGGAACTTAAGCGCGCGGGCTTCCGCGACGACCAGATCGGCGTCGCGCATAAAGGGGACGACGACTCCACCTCGATCACGACCGGCAGCGGCGAATCGCACGCCGCGGAAGGCGCCATCGCCGGCGTCGCCACCGGTGCGGGCGTAGGGGCCCTCTGGGGCCTCGGCATCGCGGCCGGCTTATTGCCGGCCATCGGCCCCGTCATCGCGGGCGGTACGCTTGCCGCCATCGCGGCCAGCGCTGCAGGCGGAGCGGCCGCGGCGGGCATCGCGGGGGCACTCATCGGCATGGGCGTTCCGGAAGACGAAGCGAACTACTATGAAGACGAGCTGAAGTCCGGCCGAACGGTCGTCACGGTTCGAGCGGAACAGCGGATCAGCGAAGCTCAGGGGATTCTTTCGCGCTTCAGCGGTTCCGACATGCATTCACGCCGAAGCGGATCCTCGACCGCAAGTCCGCTTGGCGTTACCCCGGCCAGCCATACCGCGACGATGCCCTCCGCATCTCACGCGGCTGCCGGCAGCACTTCGAAACCTGGGACCGCTTCGACGGCTTCGTCTCAGACGCTGGGTGGGGACGCTTCGCAGAAGATCCAGGTTCGCGAGGAGGAATTGCACGTCAGCAAGACGCCCGTTGAAACGGGCGAAGTGAAAGTGCGCAAGGAAGTGCACACCGAGCAGCGCACGATTCAAGTTCCCGTGAAAAAGGAAGAAGTCGTCATCGAGCGACATGCCGTTTCCGGCGGGCAATCCGAAGGCAATATCGGCAGCACCGAAGAAATTCGCATCCCGGTCCGCGAGGAGCAAGTCCACGTCGACAAGACGGCGGTCGTCAAAGAAGAGGTGACCGTCGGAAAACGACAGGTCCAGGAAACGGAACAGGTAACGGAAAACATCAAGAAGGAAGACGTCCGCATCGAGAAAGCGGGCGACGTGGATGTGACGAATCGCGGCAAGAAGTAACGAGATCGGGTGCCGAGATCGGGTGCCGCAGGGAAGGGACACGCTCCCTTCCCTGCGGCAACTGGTCAACACATTTCGCGATCCATAAAGTCCGAAACCACATCAAGCAGCTTCATCGCTTCGTATTCGTGAAGATTCTTGTTGAACCGCACGTCGAAGTATTTGTCTCCACGCCACTCCTTAGTCCGATGTTCCTCTTCCGCGTGAACGATCACGCCGAGAAACGTCTTTCGGCTCACCAATTCGTCGATCAATTCTTGCGTGGAAAAAAACGAAAGGTCCGACATGAGAAGGCTCCATCCTTGGGCGATAAAGTGAAGGCGGCCCGATCCTGAACCGCACGCAATGGAAGCAACCGGGGTCCCCGACGATTCTGATCTTTCGGCCGACGCTTGTCTAGAGAAGTTGTTTGCTGAGCGGCGAAATCGAAACGGGAGGGCGAGGCGGGCGAGGCGGGCGAGGCCTCCCCATCGCCGGTCCTACAGGCGAGAGCAGATACCTCTATTGTAAGCCAACGTAGTTGCACATGAATCTTCCGATTGGAACGATTCGGAAAATGGATGGAATCAACAGCGGCGATTGGTCGCGGCGGCGCGGGCGGGTTACATTAACTCCTTTCCCGCGCCGAGCCGCCGAGCCCCGCCGCCATGAACGCGACGCTCCTTGAAAGCCACATCACCGGATATCCGCGCCGCCAAGGCAAAGTCCGCGACGTCTACGACCTGGGCGATCGCCTCGTCATCGTCGCCTCGGATCGCATCAGTGCGTTCGACTGGATCCTGCCCACCGGCATTCCCGCCAAGGGCCGGTTGCTGACCGCCATGACCGAGTTTTGGCTCCGCTTCCTGAAGATTCCCAATCATCTGATCTCCTCACGCATCGAAGAGATGCCGGCGCCGTTTCAGGCCGAGGCCGACGAATTGCATGGGCGAACCATGCTGGTCCGCAAGACCAAGGTGGTGCCCATCGAATGCGTCGTGCGCGGCTACCTTGCGGGTTCGGGATGGAAAGAGTATCGCGCCAGCGGTACGGTCTGCGGGCAAAGTCTGCCGGGGGGGATTCGCGAATGCGAGCAACTGCCGGAGCCGATCTTCACCCCCGCCACGAAAGCCGAATCGGGGCATGACGAGAACATTTCCTTCGAGCGGATGGCGGCCGAAGTGGGGAGCGACCTCGCGGAAGACCTTCGACGCCGCAGCATCGAAGCGTATCGCCGAGCGGCCGAGTATGCACGGGAGCGCGGCATCATCCTCGCCGATACGAAGTTCGAGTGGGGGCGGCTCCCCTCGGGCGAAGTGCTGCTGATCGACGAGGTGTTGACGCCGGACAGTTCCCGCTATTGGCCTGCCGATTCGTATGTCGTAGGCAAGAATCCGCCGTCCTTCGACAAGCAGTTCGTCCGCGATTGGTTAGAGACCTGCGGCTGGGACAAGAACAGCCCGCCGCCGCCGCTGCCCGCGGAAGTCGTGACGCGGACGCAAGAAAAATACCTGGAAGCTTTCGAGCGGCTGACCGGCGCTCGGGCTGTGACGGAGGAATCACCGTGAGCGACGCGCCGCTTCGCATCCTCATCCTGGGCGCCCATCCCGACGACGCCGACTACGCCGCGGGGGGCACGGCCGCGCTGTACGCCCGCGCGGGGCATGTCGTGAAGATGGTCAGCCTCACGAACGGCGACGCCGGGCATCATGTCGAGCCCGGGCCGAAGTTGGCCGCTCGCCGCAAGCTCGAAGCGAAGGCCGCGGGGGACGTGATCGGCATCGAATACGCGGTCCTCGATCACCATGACGGAGAACTGCAGCCGACGATCGGGAATCGCAACGAGATCATCCGCCTGATCCGCTCCTTCAAGCCCGACCTGCTGCTGACCCATCGGCCCAACGACTATCACCCCGACCATCGCTACACAAGCATGCTGGTGCAAGATGCCGCCTACATGGTTACCGTCCCCGCCGTCGCTCCAGCCACGCGGCATCTCGATCGCAATCCGGTCATCGCGTATCTGCCCGACGATTTCCAAAAGCCGTATCCGTTGACTCCGACGGTCGCCGTCGATGTGGGACCTGTGTTTGACACGATCCTCGATATGCTCCAGTGCCATGTGTCGCAGTTCTTCGAATGGCTACCCTACAACATGGGCGTTGCCGACCGCATTCCCGCCGATGCCAAGGGGCGACGAGTATGGCTGAAAGACTGGTTCGCGGGCAAACTGCGCCGCCAAGCCGACCGGCATCGCGAGTTGCTCATCGAGATTTACGGCGAAGAACATGGCCGCCGCGTCGAGTTCGCCGACGCGTTCGAGCCCTGCGAATACGGCAGCCCCATGGACGACGAAGCCCGTCGCCGGCTGTTCCCGTTCTTGCCCTGGTAGCGACCGGGAAGGTAGTCCTCACTACCCGCGTGAGGTCAGCGGCGAATGTAAGGTCAGGCGGCATTTGCCTTTCGTGGCGACAAGTTTATCTAACTTGTCGGATTGGCTTTCGAAGAGGTTTCGAACCAGTTAGATGAACTTGTTCCCACGGCCGTCTGGCCTTGCATCGCCGCTGATCTCGCGCGGAGCGTGAAGGCTGCTCTTCATATCCGTAAGAAAGTCGCGTACCACCCAAACGTAGGCAACAGCCAAAAATTAGTTGCCGTAGAGGTCCGCCACGCTTGCGGCTTCTTCGCGTTCTTGCAGCCAGCGGGCGACCTCGGACACTTCTTTACGTAGGTCTTCCACCCGTTTGCGCTCGTCGAGCAAATCATCGGCCAGTTTGCCGGGCAACGGCAGATACTCGCGGCCGAGGTCGGCTTCCAGTCGCCGAGTCATCCGCCGTTCGTATTCCGCGCGGATGCCCGGCCAACGCAACGGCAGAAAAATGTTGATGGCCACGTGCAGGATCAAAAGCACCATGAAGACGGTGGCGAACGGCAACAGCAAACTCGTGGTGATCGACGACGGCTGCGTCCCCATCGTCCAATCCCAGATCAGCTTGCCCCCCATTCCCACAAGCGCGGTCATCGGCAATACGTTTGCCAAAAACTGAAGGGAACGATGCACCACCCTGCGAACGCCGGTCGGCTCCGCCCATGTCTTCTCGGCTTCCGCGAGCACCTCGATCATCGCCCGTGCATGTTCGGTTCGCCAATCCAGCCGAGACACGGCATCGACGCGATCGCCGAGCAAGAGCACCGGCATGCCTTCGCTCTCCGCCGAAATGAGGAGGCGATTGCCGAAGGCCTTGAATCGCGATTCCAAGCTGCGATCGGCCGCTTCGCGGATCGCCCGGCGTGCCACATCGATCAGATCGAAATCGCTGCTCGCGGCAGCCGACGAGGAAGGCGCCTTGGGCAGCATCGAGATGCGCGGCAGCGAAAATCCCCCGTAGCGGAGCTTGTGCCAAAGGCGGAGCCAGGCGCCCATGATGCCGCCGAATTGTTCCTGGCGCTGCACCGCGAAATGCTTTTCGACTTCCGCTTCGTGAGGGTCGATTGCTCGCAAAAGCACATCCGCGCTCTCGCGCGATTCCTCATCCAGCAATCGACGCCATTGGCGGGTCGTCTTCTCGCTCACCGCAATAAGGTCCGGTGGCGTCGCGGTGGTAAGCCCGGTCTGAATCTCCGCCAGCAGTTGGCCCACGCCGCGAACTTTGATCGCTTCGATCTCGAGTTTCTTCAGGCCGCGTTCGAGCCAGCGCGTGAGATCAAGAAACTGCTCGCCCGTCGTATCCGGCTTCGTCGGGTTCGGGTTGTCTTGCCAGGGGTGATCGATCCAGTGCTGGGCCATGGTGCGGAAAAGAAGCGGATGCTCGAAGCCCTCCGCCTTCAGGTCGCGGATCCAATCTTCGTCGGGCCGCGTCCCCGCGCCCGGATGCTGGCAGCGGTCCCACTTGTTGAGGACGAAAGCGAACGCATGCCGTTTGCGTTGTTCCTTGAACAGATTCCAGCCGAGCTGATCGTGGTATTTTTCCTGAGAGCCGACATAGAGGACGATGTCGGCCGCGGGGAGAATGGCGAACAACTTCTCGCGGTTGCCGAGGTCGTTGCTGTCCACGTCCGGCGTATCGACCAGCACCTTGGACCGAAGGGCAGGGCGATCATGCACGGCGAGCTTGCAAATCCTTAGAGCGGGGTCCAATTGGTGCGGCGAAATCGATTCATGGAAGTAGACGACGGGATCGCGGGTCGTGGGGCGAGCGAACGACGCCTGGGCGATGGCGCCCCCGGCGAGCGCATTGAGCAGCGACGATTTGCCGACGCCGGTGCCCCCCATGAGCACGATTGTGAGGAGCGGCTGCTCCTGTTGCAAAGCGTCGGCTTGACGCCGAAGGTCGTCAGCCAGGCCTTCGAAGGTGGCGCGTTGCAGCGTCGTGAAGGGGGGCATGAGGCGTTGAGCGAGCCAACCGCGGATTCGCGATTCGAGCGTCCGCAACGCGGGAGCGAGCGTCCGCAGCATCGGCTCCGCCTGGGGAGCAACCTCGACGGTATCCGCACTCATAAGCGCCTCGAGATGATCGCGTCCGCTAGATGAATGTGATACGATTCGCCGCGCCGGATGGAAGACGGCAGCGTCCCCCCGAAGCCCCAGGGCAAGCGCAGCGCACCCTGGGGATCGCGCCCGCCGCCTGATCCCCAGGGTGCGCTGCGCTTACCCTGGGGCTTGCGGATGGTCAAACGTGGTCCGCAAAGGCGACGATTGTTCCCGATTCCAGCGCGTACCGCGATCTCATTCTCGCAGCTGGCGGCACGATCTTGTGCGTCTATGAACGCGAATCGACCGACGAGAAGGGCGCCCGCAAAAGGCGTCGCTGACCGGTGGTGTCGCTACGCTCAACCACCGGCTACCTTATGTGACCCCTACCAGGGTCGATCGCGGCGAGGGATGAATTCCCTTCCTGATGTCACGGCAACATGGCCTCGGGAAGACGAGTCGACGCCTGCGGGGATCGACCCCGGTAGGGGTCACATAAGGTAGCCGGTGGTTGAGCGTAGCGACACCACCGGACGTGGTTGAGCGTAGCGACACCACCGGTCAGCGACGTAGCTCCGCGAATCGGGTAGGAGGGGGAATTACTTCCCCCGTCCTCCCACACCACCGGACGTACTCATCGTATCCGGCGGTTTC
>JAIEPT010000212.1 GCA_019748295.1 Gemmataceae bacterium
TGGGGGCAGCGAAGCTTCCCCTCTCCACCGCAGGGATCACGATTGCCCGTGCCGAACAGCTACTGCGGGGGAGAGGGTGGCCGAAGGCCGGGTGAGGGGGGCTTCGGAGGACTTGTCCGTATTACATGATCTCTGCGCCAAGGTGCGCCCATCTCAGGCACCTGTCCTCGGAAGCTCCCCTCACCCGGCCTTCGGCCACCCTCTCCCCCGCGGCGACTCGATTGCAGGAGCCAACGTGATCCCGGCGGGGGAGAGGGGAAGCTTCGCTGCCTCCACCAAGATACCTACACCTGTGAGCCCCCGGCCCCTCTTCCCGGAGGGAGAGGGGAGAAATGCAGGCGCCGCTCGCCTTAGTACTCGCGGTTGGTCACGATGCCCGGTTGCGGGATCGGGTACTTGCCGTTCACCAATTGCAACGGCGCCGGCGACTCGAAGTTCATACGCTCAAGGTTCGGGGCGAACTCGTGCGTGTGGTTCAGCATCTGGTCGCGAGTGACCACCTGGCCCGTGTGTGCGGCCATGCGGCCCATCGCGGTGATGAGGCTTGCCTCGGCTCCGCGTTCCACCTCGTTGTGGGGGCGATTGTTGCGGATCGCGTCCATCAGATTGTCCCACTCAAGCTGGTAGGGGCTCGGCTCTTCGCGCGGGCCTCGCCACGTCACATCGGCCATGTTGTTGTAATTCTGCGTGCGGGCGATTCGGCTGCGGGCCGGCGTGTGGCCCGACTGCGAGATGACCGCCGATCCCGTGGCGCCGTGAGCGTAGCTGGCGAACTCGTTGTGGCAGCCCGGCATGACCCGGCCTTCGAGGAACAGCCTCGCGCCGTCGGCGAACGTGTATTCGACCGAGTAGTTGTCGAAGTTCTGATCGACGTAGTCGCCGCGATAGTGCCGGCCGCCCGACGCCTTCGCGTTGATCGGCCAAGCGTCCTTGATCCAGCAGCATTCGTCGATGTTGTGGATGAGGAAGTCGCTGTAGGCTCCGCCGCTAAGCCACAAGAAGCTGTGGAAGTTGCGGATCTGGTACAGCAATTCGTTCATGTCGTTCGGCTTGGGGCCGGTGAACGCCGAGGCGGTGGGGCCGGCGAGACGGTAGGCGCGGAGCAGGTTGATGTTGCCGATCGCGCCGTCCTTGATCCGCTTGAAAAGTTCCTTGCGGACGTCGCAATGCCGGCACATCAGGCCGACGCCGACCTTCAGGTTCGCCTGCTGAGCCCGGCGGCCCAGGTCGAACATCTTGCGCGTGCTCGGACCGTCCACGGAGATCGGCTTCTCCATGAAGACGTTGAGCCGTTTTTCGATGGCGTACTGGAACTGCACCCAGCGGAATGCCGGCGGGGTCGAGAGGATGACGACGTCGCCGGGGCGAAGCGCGTCCATCGCGTTCTTGTAGCCATCGAAGCTGACGAATCGGCGAGCTTCCGGCACGTCGATGCGGCCGCGGAATTCGCGTTCGAGGTTTTGGTAGCTGGAGGTGAGCTTGTTGGCGAAGACGTCGGCCATGGCGACCATCTTCGTTTGGCCGCTGGTGTTGAGGGCGTTGGCCGCCGCCCCGGTGCCTCGTCCGCCGCAGCCGACGAGGGCGATTTGAATCGTGGTGTCCTGGGCGGCGTGGACATACGGAACGACGACATTCGCGAGCGCCGAGGCTGCGGCCGTGGTTCCCGCGGTCTTCATCAGATCGCGGCGAGAGAGGCCGGTGATCTTCTTCATGTGGGGTTCCCTTCTGGAAAGCCGAACGTCGAGGTCGATCTCAAACCTAAGTCCCAGGCCCGCACCGCCCTCGTTTTGTGGAGATGCATATCATCGTATCGGGCCAGGCAAACTGCAAACAAATAAGCGACCAAGCCGCCAAGCCCAGGGGCGAGCGCAGCGAACTCCTGGGATCGGCGCGTCGGAAGAGCGACAAGATTTCGGTCTGGACCCCAGGAGTTCGCTACGCTCGCCCCTGGGCTTGGGTGTTGCTTTGCTTTTGCATTCTTACTTCGTTCACTGGCTCCACCACGAGACTTTGCTCCGCACATCCTTGAGCCGCTCGTCTTCCTCCACGGCCCGGACGATGCGGAAGCCGACCCATTCCGCGTCCGTCATCCACCAGATGCTTTGCGGACGTTGCGGATCGCGTTTGAGCCAAGTCTTGCTCGAGCCTCGTCGGATGGTCAAGGTGCACTTCTCGGGTTCATCGTTCCATGAGCCGCCGCGAACGGTGTAGGGGTAGCGATTCTCGGTCGGTGGGCTGAACGGGTTGAGGGACAGCTTGTCGGCAGGAAGCGTGCTGTAGAAGTCCTTCTTGTACTCGTCGATGCACCATTCCGACACATTGCCGCGGATGTCGTGCAGGCCCCACGCATTTGCCTTCTTCTTGCCGACCGGTTGCGGCGATTCCTTGGAGTTCTTCGCGTTCCAGAAGTCGTCCACGTCAGGGATGGCATCGTTCGCCGAGCCGGCGCGGGCGGCCCATTCCCATTCCGCTTCGGTCGGCAGGCGGTAAGCCTTGCCCGTCTTCTTCGAGAGCCAGCGGCAATACTCCATCGCCGCGTGGTAAGAGACGGCGATCACCGGATAGCCCTTTCGGCCATAGCCGAAGGTCTGGTCGTCGTAAGGCGGAGTCGGGCTGGTGATGGCGTCCGGCAACTTGGCCGGCTTCGGGCCGATCTCGGGTCGCGGCGGTGGGCCCGCGGGGCGGTTCTCCCAGTAGAGATCGAATTCGTCCCATGCCACTTCGCATTTGCCCATCCAAAAAGGTTTCACCGCGACCGGCCGTTGCGGCTTCTCGCTCTCGTCCGCCTTCGGATTCGGGTTGCCGATCATGTACGTGCCGCCGGGGATCGGCAGCATCTCGAACTCGACGTCTTCGGCGAGCTTCTCCCCGTATGCCTTGTGCGTGTGGGGCTCGACCTTCGGCAACTTGTCTTTCGCCTGCGGAATGGCCGCAGCGGGCCAAAGCAGCAACAACCCGCCCAGCGCGGCGGTGCAGCAAATCACGGGAAGGGCGCGACGCATCGGATTTTTTCCGGAGAGACCAAGAAACGAGTTTTCGCGAAGCCTGTTCGTTCAGTGTAGAGGATGCTTCGCTTGAGTTGGAGGGGAATTGCCACTCGTTGTGGGGCGGTCACCTGCCCGTTGTGGGGCGGTCTCTGACCGTCCCACACGGGGCGACCGAAGGTCTCCATGCCGCCGCCGAGGGCGACGTCCCAAGACTGCGGTCTGGGCGTGACGCCACGGGCGGATGATGGAGACCTTCGGTCGGCCCGTGTGGGACGGTCAGAGACCGCCCCACAACGGGCAAGAAACCGCCCCCCAACGGGACTGCTGTGGCATTCCCATTCGATCACCCGCTGACGCACCAGCCGCCGTCAACAGGCAAAACAATGCCGGTGACGAAACGTGCTTCCTCGCTGCAAAGGAACACCGCGGCGTCCGCACAATCCTCGGCTCGGCCCGGCCCCTGCGACAGCGGCTGCTTGGTTTTCAGGAACTCGCGGATCGGTTCGCTCGCCACGGCGCGGGCGGACATGGGCGTGTCGATCAGGCTGGGGGCGATCACGTTGATGCGGATGCCGTCAGTTGCATAGCGAGCGGCCGCTTCCTTGCTCATCGCGATGATGCCCCCTTTGGAAGCTGCATACGCGTAGGTGTCGAAGAATTTCGGGGACGGCGAAAACGCCAGCACGCTGGACATGTTGAGAATGGCCGCCGATGGACGTTGATCGAGAAACCGGCGGACCGCGGCGCGGTTCGTGAGAAACACGCTGCGTAGATTCGCCGCCAGCGTTTTCTCCCAGCCTTCGAGCGTGCACTCATGCAGCGGCCCGTCGCCGTGGCGCCGGCCGCTGATGCCGGCGACATGGTAGAGCACATCCAACCCGCCGAGTCGGTAGCACGTCTCCGCGAACAACCGCTCGACGTCCGCCTCGTCGGACGCATCGCACGGGATGAAATCGCACGTGCCATGCGGCTTCAATCGCTCTGTCGCATCGCGTCCCTTGTCGTCGGATCGCCCGGCAATCACCAGGCGCGCCCCTTCTTCGAGGAAGCGAGCGGCGGCGGCGAAGCCGATGCCCGAGGCGCCGCCGACGATCAGGCAGCGCTTTCCGTGAAGGCGTCCGGCCATGATTTCCTCTTGAGCAATCGAAGCCGCCGATCAAGGATGAAGGGGAACCGACCTCCTCCCTCCGAAGCACACGTCATGCTCGATGAATTTGTAGGAAAGAACGTGGTGATCGATCTGAACAGCCCCTACGTCTGCCTCGGGGTGCTCGAGGATTCGGACGAGCACTTCCTTCAACTGCGCGACGCCGATCTCCACGATCTGCGCGACACCAAGACGACGCGCGAGAATTACATCGTCGCGGCCATGGCGGCCGGAGTGCACGTCAATCGCAAGCGGATGCTGCTCGCACGCCGGGAAGTGATCGCCATCTCGCTCGCAAAGGACGTCGTCACCAAGTAACCGAATGATACATGGGACGCGATCATTTCCGTGTTGCTCGACATCCCGCGTCAAGGCAGCACCCATCTGCGTAGGATGCAGGGCAATCGTTTCGGACGAATCGGACCACGAACGCCGAAAGCGTTCCCCAGCAAAGCCCAGGGTTGGCGCCCACCGGGAGCCAACCCTGGGTCGCGATGCTGCCCTGCTGCCATGAACTCTGAAAGAGTTCGCCAGAGCGCCTCAGGTTTCGCGGAAAACGTCCCTTGGCGAGGCGCCCTGGGGAACCCCTTCAGGGTTCGCGGTCTATTTCTTGCGTGTACCCAGGGTTGGCTCCCTGTGGTCGTCAACCCTGGCTTTGCTGGAGAACGCTTTCAGCGTTCGCGGTCCGATTCTCCCGAAACGATTGCCGCATCCGAGGTGGCCCTTATTTCTTGATGGCATCGAACCCGCGTTCGCGATACGCTGCAAATCCGCAATCGCCCCGATTTCTCGCGGTTCCGCCATGATGCCTATCCCAGCAGTTTTTGTTCGCTCGATCGCTTGTCTCTTCCTTCTGGGCATCGCCTCGACTTGCTTTGCGGCGGACGGCGATTGGGTCAGCGTGCGCGTGCCGGGGCTTTGGAAGGACCTGCCGGAGTTGGCGAAGAAGGGACCGATCGTTTGGTATCGCTGCTGGGTGAAGGTGCCGCAGGAGTTCAAGGGGAGCGACGTCACGATCGGCCTCGACAAGCTGCACAACGCGTTCGAAATCTTTTGGGATGGGGCGAGGGTCGGGCAGGCCGGGGCGTTTCCGCCCAAGGCGAGCGATGCGGGGAACGACTTCTTCAGCTTTTCGATCCCCGAGAAAGAGGTGAAGCCGGGCGCCTGGCAGATGCTCGCCATCCGCGTGCATGGCAGCGATGCCCGAGCGGGGTTTGGCGGACTATTCCCCGCGCTCATTCAAGAAACGTTGGCCATGTCGTTGGGCGGAACTTGGCAAGCACGCGTGGGGGACGACCTCGCGTGGGCCAAGCCGGAGGAGAAACGGCCCGAAGGCGTGGCCCAATTCACGAAGGTCCAATCGACGGCTTCGATCGCTCAGCCCGACATCACACGCTCCGGAGGATTGAAGCCGGGAGACGCCGCGAAGTCGTTCACGGCGCCGGACGATTTGCGATTCGATCAGATCCTTGCGGAGCCGATCGTCCGTCAGCCGGTGTCCATCAACTTCGACGAGCGCGGGCGGTTGTGGGTGGTGCAGTATCTGCAGTATCCGCGGCCCGCGGGGCTCAAGATGCTGAGCCGCGATATCTGGTGGCGAGCAGTCTACGACAAAATACCGCCTCCTCCGCCGAACCATTTCCCAGGCAAGGACAAGATCACGATCCACGAAGACACCGACGCCGACGGGGTCTTCGACAAGCACACGACATTCGTCGATGGCTTG
Source organism: Gemmataceae bacterium (assembly GCA_019748295.1). Classification (GTDB taxonomy): domain Bacteria; phylum Planctomycetota; class Planctomycetia; order Gemmatales; family Gemmataceae; genus JAIEPT01. Next base: position 5,861 of record JAIEPT010000212.1, read on the forward strand.
AACATCGCCACGGCGGCGGTGCGAGGCCGAGGCGGCGTGTGGGTGATGAATCCGCCCTACCTGCTGTTCTATCCCACCAAGGGCAACGCCGATCAGCCAACGGGCGATCCGGTCGTGCATCTGCAAGGGTTTGGTTTGGAGGACACGCACTCGGTCGCCAACAGCCTCCACTGGGGGCCGGACGGCTGGCTCTACGGCGCTCAGGGAAGCACCGTGACCGCGGAAATTCGTCGCCCCGGCGACAAAACGCCGATCCGCACGGTGGGGCAAAACATCTGGCGTTACCACCCGGAAAAGAAAAAATTCGAGGTTTTCGCCGAGGGAGGCGGCAATGCGTTCGGCATCGAGATCGATCGCCTCGGCCGTCTGTACTCCGGCCACAACGGCGGCAACACGCGCGGCTTCCACTATGTGCAAGGGGCTTATTACCGCAAAGGCTTCGACAAGCACGGCGCCCTGAGCAACCCGTATGCGTTTGGCTTCTTCGAGGCGATGAAGCACAACAACGCGCCGCGCTTCAGCCACACCTTTGCCATCGACGACGCGAACGCGCTGCCGGAAAAATATCGAGGCAAGATGTTTGCCGTCTCGCCGCTGCAAAGCCAGGTGATGCTGTCGGACGTGAAGCGGGACGGCTCGTCGATTCGCACGGAAGATCTGCAGGCGGTCGTCAGCAGCAAGGATTCTTGGTTCCGCCCCGTGGACATCACGCTCGGGCCCGATGGGGCGATGTATGTCGCCGACTGGTACGACGGCCAACTCGCCCACACCCGCAATCACGAAGGCCTCATGGACGGCGACACGGGCCGCATTTATCGCCTCGCGGCCAAGAATGCGACGCCGCGAAAGGTCTTCAATCTTTCTAAGTATTCTTCTAAGGACTTGGCCGGGTTGCTGAACAACGAAAATCGCTGGACCCGCATGACTGCCCTGCGTCTCCTTGGCGATCGACGGGACGAGTCAGTCGTGCCGATGCTGCGGGCCCTCGTCGTAGTCAGCCGTGGCGAGTTGGCAGTCAACATGCTTTGGGCGCTGAACGCAAGCGGCGGATTCGATCTCGACTTCGCGGAGCAGCTGATCGCTCACCCGGAACCAAGCGTCCGCGAGTGGACCGCACGCCTCATCGGCGACGACAACAAAGCGAACCCGACGATCACACGACTATTGGCGGAGCAGGCGGAACGCGAATCGGAGGTGACGGTCCGTAGTCAATTCGCCGCCACGGCTCGCCGCTTGCCCGCGGAGGAAGGGCTGCCGATCGTGCGAGCGCTGCTCCAGCATGACGAAGACGCCGCCGACATCCATGTGCCGCTGCTGCTGTGGTGGGCGATCGAAGCACACGCCGGCGAATCGCGCGAGGCTGTCCTTGCTCTTTGGCGTGACTCGAAGCTTTGGCAACGCAAGATCGCCGCCGAGACGATCGCTCCGCGATTGATGCGTCGCTACGCCCAGGCCGGCAGCCAGAAGGATTTGCAAACGTGTTTGCACTTGTATCGGCTCGCCCCGGACCAGGCAAGCGGCAAATCGCTCGTCAAGGGTTTCGAAGAGGCGTTCAAGGGGAGATCGATCGGCGGACTGTCGGCTGACTTGCTGAAGGAGATCGAACGCTTCGGCGGCGGCTCGCTCGTCTTCGCCGTTCGCCAGGGCCGGGAAGACGCGGTGGCGCAGGCGCTCAGAATCGTCCGCGATCCGAAGGCGGCGCCGGCGGCGCGGATCGAGCTGGTCGAATTGTTCGGCGAAGCGAAGCAGAAGCAAAGCCTGCCCGTGCTCCTCGAATTGGCGGAGAAGGATGCCAGTCGCGCGATCCGCAAATCGGCTCTTTCCAGTCTGCAGGCATATCCCGATCCCGCCGTCGGAAATGCCGTCGCTCGCCTGTACGCCTCCTGGACCGGCGAGGTGCGCGAGGCGGCCGAGGCGTTGCTGGCGAGCCGCAAGGAATGGGCCAAGCAATGGCTCGCCGAGGTGGAAGCGGGCCGCGTGTCGGCGAAGGCGATCCCGATCGCACATGTCAAGCGAATGCTGATGTATCGAGACGAGGAGATCGCGAAGGCCGTCAAGAAACATTGGGGCGAGGTCAAGGGGGCGACCACGGACGAAATGCGCAAGGAGATCGATCGCTTGCAGCGTGTGGTCGCCTCGGGGTTAGGAAATCCCTATCCCGGAAAGAAGCTGTTCGTCGCCCGGTGCGCTTCCTGCCACACGCTGCATTCGCAAGGGGGCGCCGTCGGCCCGGATCTCACCCCCTTCAAGCGAGACGATGCCGTCAACATGCTGCTGCATGTGATCAACCCGAGTGCCGAGATCCGCGAAGGATACGAGAATCATTTCATCGCCACGGAGGACGGCCGAACGCTCGTCGGCGTGGTGGCGGAAAAGGACGACAAAGTCGTGGTGCTGCGAACCGCTGAGGGGCAGAAGCTGACGCTTTCGCGCGAGGATATCGGCCAGATGAACGTCGTCGCCGCCTCGCTGATGCCCGAAGGCCTGCTCAACGCGCTCAGCGATCAGGAAGTGCGCGACCTGTTCGCGTACCTACGAAGCACCCAGCCGCTCTACGATCGCCCGTGATCGTTGTCGTGCGCCAAGCCCCACCGTAAGTGCAGCGCACGGTGGGGCTCCAGTCCGCGGGCGCGATCCCCAGGGTGCGCTAGCGCTTACCCTGGGGCTTGGCGATTGAAAACAAGTCTATGCACCGCTTTCGCCCCTCACCCCCAAAGGGAGGGGAGCAGTTTTAAGTGAGGATTGCTCGAATGCTCGACAAAGACCTAATCGAATTGTTTCGCGCGGCTCCAGGCAAAAAGGTTCGGCTCAAGGATTTCGATCCCGGCTGGAAGCAAACGAAGGACCTGAAAAAACTGGGCAAAGATGTGATCAAGGAGCGAGCCCAGGAAGTTCTCCAGGAGAACCTGAAAGAACTCGCCGAGGCTCAGGAACTGCTTTACGCGAACGATACCTACTCGGTTCTCGCAATCTTTCAGGCGATGGATGCGGCAGGAAAAGACGGCACGATCAAGCATGTGATGTCCGGCGTCAATCCGCAAGGATGCCAGGTTTACTCGTTCAAGAAGCCGAGCGATGAAGAACTCGACCACGACTTTCTTTGGCGCTGCAGCAAGGCGTTGCCGGAGCGGGGCCGTATCGGCATCTTCAATCGTTCGTACTACGAAGAGGTGCTGGTCGTGAAGGTGCATCCCGAACTGCTTGACGGAGCCAAGCTGCCGCCAGGCAAGCGCGGCAAATCGTTTTGGGAAGCTCGCTATGAGGACATCAACGCCTTCGAGCAACATCTCGTCCGCAATGGAACGATTGTCCTCAAGTTCTTCCTGCATATCTCAAAGGACGAGCAGAAACGCCGATTTCTCGAGCGACTTGAAAACCCAGAAAAACACTGGAAATTCTCCGCTGCGGATCTGAAGGAACGCGAGTTTTGGGGCGACTATCAAGACGCCTACGAAGACGCGATATCCGCCACCAGCACGGAGTGGGCTCCTTGGCACATCATTCCAGCCGATCACAAATGGGTGACGCGCGCCGTGGTAGCCGACATCTTGACTTCCGCCATCTGCAATCTGAATCTGAGTTATCCCGTACTCAACGACGTCGAACGCCAACGCCTCGCCGAAGCCCGCCAAAAGCTGGCGGCGGAGTGAAGTTTTCCGGCCCCCCTCTCCCCTTTGGGGAGAGGGGAGCAAGAGCAGCCAGCCCCTCTCCCCGAAGGGGAGAAGGGAGCATAACCAACACCTATGCCGACTCAGCACATCCTTGTCGTCAATGGCGGATCGTCATCGCTGAAATATGCGTACTTCGATTCCGCGGACGCTGCGCATACCACGCGCGGACAGATCGAATGCATCGGCGGCGACGACACCCGGCTGACGCATCACGGGCCTCGCGGTTCGGCCGAGCGATTCTTGCCTCGCGGCGATTATCGCGATGCGTTCGCCGCGATGGTTTCGCTGTTCACGGATCCTCAGGTTGGTCCGCTGCGAAGCATGCAGCAAATCGAATGCGTCGGCCATCGTATCGTGCATGGCGGCGAAAAGTTCGCCGCAGCAGCAGTCGTCGATGATGCCGTCCTCGCCGAAATCGAACGCCTCGGCGCCTTCGCCCCCTTGCACAATCCGGTCAACGGCCTCGGCATTCGCGAAGCGATGCAGGCGTTGCCCAATGTGCCGCAAGTGGCTGTCTTCGACACCGCGTTTCATCAAACGCTGGCCCCGGAGGCGTATCTCTACGGCCTGCCTTACGCGATGTACGCCGAGCATGGCATTCGCCGATTCGGCTTCCACGGCGCCTCGCATCAATACGTGAGCCAACAAGCGGCGCTCTTCCTGGGCCGGACGATCGAAAGCCTGGCGATCATCAGTTGCCATCTGGGAAACGGCGCTTCGGTCTGCGCGATCGAAGGCGGCCGATCGATCGACACCTCGATGGGTTTCACGCCGGGCGAAGGCCTCATCATGGGCACGCGCTGCGGCGACATCGATGCCGCCGTGATCACCCATTGGATGCGGACGCAGGGCGTGGATGCGGACCGAATGGAATCGCTGCTCACGAAGGAAAGCGGTTTCTTGGGAATGTCCGGCCTGTCGCGCGACATGCGCGAAATCGAGAAGGCGGCCGCGGCAGGACACGAACGCGCCAAGCTGGCATTGGATGCGTTTTGCTGGAGACTTCGGCGGTATATTGGCGCGTTCATGGCACAACTGGGCCGGGTCGATGCAATCGTCTTCACCGGCGGCATTGGCCAAGGCAGCGCGACGGTTCGCCGCCAATCCGTCGATCGGCTCCAAGCCTTCGGCATCAAGGTCGACGAAGAACGCAACCGCTCCGTCCGCGGATTCGAGGCCATCGGCCGCATTTCGCCGGACGACGCCCCCGTCGCCGTCCTCGTCGTACCCACGGACGAGGAACGCATGATCGCCGACGAGGTGGCGAAGACGCTGAGCGAAGGATGAAGGATGAAAGATGAAAGATGAAAGATGAAGGATGGAAAAAAAGACGCGGCGTGGGGAATGCTTGCATGTGCAAGCGTCGAACGCTGAAAGCGTTCCCCAGCAAAGCCCAGGGTTCGCGACCAACGGGAGCCAACCCTGGGTTTTGCAACGACCAAACGCAATGGAACTCTGAAAGAGTTCCCCAGGACGCGCCGCCCAAGGGCGGAGGTTCCCCGTAAGCACGAGGCGGTCCTGGCGAGCTCTTTCAGAACTCCAGTTTCTCGATTTCTTCCTACCCAGGGTTCGCTCCCGTTGGTCGCGAACCCTGGGCTTTGTTGGAGAACGCTTTCAGCGTTCGAAGCACCCACCTGCGAAATATCCGCACGTGCCAATTCCTCCTTCCTCCTTCCTCCTTTCGCTCAGCCGTCCGTCGCGGTACGCTAATACCTGCTTACGAAGCCCCACCGTAAGCGCAGCGCACGGTGGGGATTCAGACCGGGGGCTGATCCCCAGGGTGCGCTGCGCTTACCCTGGGGCTTGGCTCGCATCGAGAAGTTCATGACTCCTGCGGAAGACTACCTGCGCCAATCCCGCGGCCTCGTCGACGTCGTCGAAGGCCAAATGCCGGCGATTCGACAAGCCGCGGATTGGTTCGCCGCATCGATTGCCGCGGGGCGGATGGTGCATGTTTTCGCGTCGGGCCATAGCCGGATCATGGTCGAGGAGATGTGGCCCCGCTACGGCTCCTTCCCAGGATTCAATCCGATCGTCGAACTTTCGCTGACGTTTCACAATCTCGTCGTCGGAGCCAACGGGCAACGGCAGGCGATGTTCCTGGAAAACGTCTCCGGCCTCGCCGAACGCATCGTCCGCAATTTCGAGTTGTCGCCCCGCGATGCGGCCCTCGTCATCTCGTCCAGCGGATGCAACGTCGTGCCGATCGAGATGGCGGAGCAATTCCGCGAGGTCGGCATGAAGGTCGTTGCGATCGTGAGCGGGCGGCACAGCGAGCAGACCACTTCGAACCATGCCGGCGGGAAGAAATTGCAGGATTTCGCCGACCTGACCCTCGACACCGGCGCTCCGCCCGGCGATGCCATGGTTCGCATTCCGAACCTCGATACGCCGGTGTCGCCCGGTTCGACGGTAGGCGGGTGTTTGCTGATCAACGCGATCAAAGCAGAGGTGGCCCTTCGATTGACGCAATCGGGGCATCCGCCGAAAGTGCTGAGCGGATCGGCAGTCGTGGGAGCGCAACGGGCGAAAGAGTTGTTCGAGTCCGCTTACGACGAACATGGCCGACGGCTCGCGGAGCTTTATCGCAACCTGGGCAAGTCCGATGATTGAGCCGCTGCAAAGCGTCGATGCGTTTCTCGCCGACGTCGCCGCCTATCGTGGCGAAGCCCAAGACGATCCGTCCTACTGGAACGGGGACGCCTCGGCCCATCGCGGCCGGAGCGTGCGGTAAGCCTCGAAGGAAAACCAGACCCGAGCTTCGAGGGCGATCAGGGGAAGGCGTGAAGGGAAGGGTTTGGTTGACGCGATCCTTCGCGTTGGCCAAACGCGCCCTTTGCCGACCGCGGGTACTCATGCCTGGCTGCTGCCCACGACGCGGCGCGTCAACCCCCTTGGGGGTAAGACCGTCAACGGGAAAGCGGGATGCGGGAAACCCGCCCGTCCGGTTCGGAGGGGAGGCCGAACTCAATCGGCCTTCCCTACCCCTATACGGCAAACGTAGACCGTGGCACAACGGTCTACCAGCACAGGTCTAGCGCGTCGCCATGCGAATCAAGATCGTCTTGGCGCCCTTCACCACATCGCCGACCTTCACGCATACTTCGCGAGCGGCATCGGTCGGCAGAAGCAGATCCGTTCGTGAGCCGAACTTGATCATGCCGAGGCGTTCCCCGCGAGCGACTTCGTCGCCGGCTTTCAGCCAACACACAATGCGGCGAGCGATGGCGCCTGAAATCTGCTTGCAGCGCATCGGCATGCCGCGCGGATCGACCATGTCGATCCAGAGCTGTTCATTGCGCACGGCCGATTCGAAGTTGCGGGCATCGAGGAAGGCCCCCGGGAAGTAGCGAACTTGGGTCACCTTTCCCGTCCACGGGATGCGGTTGACGTGCACATTGAAGATCGACAGAAAAATGCTGATCCGCAGCGCCCGCCCACCGGGAAAATCCGGATCGGCCACTTCTTCGACATTCGTGACGACGCCGTCAGCCGGACTGATCAACGCATCGGCATCGCTGGGAGCCGCACGCTCGGGATCGCGAAAGAACCACACCACTTCCAGCCAAACGACGAACGCGGCCACGGAGCCGATCGCAAGCGTCGGATGCAGCCACGCGGCCAAGGCTCCGAAAACGCCCCCCAAGATCCATAGCAGCAGCGAGAAGACGAGCAATTCCGCAAGGCCATGCCGCGCGAAGCCAAGTCGGCCTCGCCAGGCGAACGCGTCATCTTCCGGCTTAAACCAATAACCGCAGACGTTGCGTTGGAATTTGAGATCACGCGGATCGAGGACGTCGTGAGTGCAGCCTTCACACGTTCCCTGGCGCATCTCCGCCATTCGCCGCACGTATCCAGGTCGAACGGTTCGCAAAAACCAGCGCCGCCATCGGCCCCACGCCATCTCCAGCCCAAAGCAAAAACCGCCCCCGGGCTGCACGCAACGCGGCGTCTGGGGAATGGTGGGCAAATGAGAAGGGGCGTCAGCAGGTTGGTTCATTGCATCTTCGATCAGGCGAGCCGGGAAATCCGCGCTCGCGGCGGGCGGTGCGTAAGATTATCATGATAGTCGCGGCCCCGCAGGGAAGTAGGGTCGCTCGGGCTCGGATGCACCGGCGTGGTTCTCAGCGGATCATCATGGCGGAAGATACCTGGATCATGGGCGAAGCCGAGCGAAAGCAATCGCTCGACCGCTCCCTGCCGCGCCGACCTCGCACCACCACGCCCGGCTACGAATGCCTCTCGCTGCTGGGCCGCGGCGCGTTCGGCGAAGTGTGGCGCGCCCTCGACAAGAACACCAATGTTCCGGTCGCGATCAAGTTCTACACCCATCCCGGCGGGCTCGACTGGTCGCTCCTTTCCCGCGAAGTCGACAAGCTTCGCATGCTTTCCAACGACACCAGCGTCGTCAAACTGCTGGCCGTCGGCTGGGAAGCGGATCCGCCCTATTACGTGATGGAATACCTTCAGAAGGGCTCGCTCGAGGATCGGATCAAGCAGCAAGGCCCGATGACCCCGGTTGAAGGGGTCGCCCTGTTCCGCGACATCGCCCGCGGCCTGCTCAATGTCCATGCCAAGGGCGTGCTCCACTGCGACCTGAAGCCGGCCAACATCTTGCTCGACGACCACGGCAAGCCGCGCCTCGCCGACTTCGGCCAAGCCCGCCTCAGCACCGAACAATCGCAAACGCTCGGCACCCTTTTCTTCATGGCGCCCGAGCAAGCGGATCTGAAAGCGATCCCGAACGCCTCGTGGGACGTCTATGCCCTCGGCGCCGTCTTCTACTACATGCTCGTGGGAGAAGCTCCCTACCACAGCCGCGAATTGCTGACCGAACTTCAGCAGACCCGCAAACTCGACGACCGCCTGCGCCGCTATCGCCGATTCTTGCGCGAAGCGGCCGTTCCCACCGCGCATCGCACCATGCCGGAGATGCCGCGCGGGTTGGCGGACATCGTCAGCAAGTGCTTGGCGATCGATCCGAAGCATCGCTACTCGAACGTGCAAGCAGTGCTTGATGCGCTGAATTCATGGGCTCTGCGCCAGGCCCGTAGGCCGTTGGTCACGGTGGGCATCACCGGGTCGATCATGCTGATCCTGATCCTGGCGGGATTGGCGTACAACGCGTTCAACCGCACGATGCACGAATCGCGTTTCGCGGTGGAAGAACGCGTTCGCGAAAGCAACCACTTCGCGGCCTCCTCCGTGTCGCAGCGCATGGCCCTCGACTTCGACCGGCGCTGGCGTCTGCTCGAAGTGGCCGCCGTCGCGGAAGATGCTCGCAAGGAACTTGGCGACATCGCGGGCTATGAGGTGGGATCCGAGCAATACCGCGTCTCGCAGAAGAAGATCCAAGCATGGCTTGGAGCCCAATCGGAGCGGTTCAAAAACAGCTTTAAGGCGGACGCGCGCCCCGCGTCCTGGATCGTATGCGATTCCCGCGGCGTCCAGATCGCCCGCACGCCCATGACGGAACCGAACGCCCACAACACCATCGATCAGAACTTCGCTCATCGCGATTATTTTCATGGCAAAGGCCAGGATCTTGCCGCGGGCATTCGCGCGCCCGCCCTGCGGAAGCCCCATCTGTCCGTCGTCTTCCGCAGCACGGCGACCAACAAGCTGCTGGTCGGCTTTTCGGTCCCCATTCCCGCATTGCCGACGCACAAGGACGAAAATCCTGTCGGCGTCATCGTGATGACGGTCGAAATCGGGAAGTTGGCCGAACTTCGCTACGCGAATCATCAACTCGTCGTCCTTGTGGATACCCGCCCGGAAGCGATCACGCAGAAACGCGGGCTGATCGTCGAGCATCCGGAATTGCATAAGCCGGAACACCTTCAGCACGAGTCGCTGCATTTCGCGGACGATGAAATCGTCCAGCAAGCGATCAAGCTGCGCGAAGCTCGCGTCGGCAATCCGAGCCAACTCGTCTTCCGCGAACTGAATTTCACGCCGGAGTACAAGGATCCCCTCGACCCCAATCCCAAAGTTCGCTGGATGGTCTCGATGGAACCGATCGTGACCGACGAAGGCTCGAAGTATCCTCGCTACGACACGGGTCTGGTGGTGCTGGTCCAGGAACCGCACGAGCAGGCGTTCCATGCGGTCAACCATTTGCGGAAGCACCTTTTCCGGCTCGGTTGGCGTGCGTTGATCATCGTGACGGTGGTGATCCTCGCCCTGTGGGGCTTCGTGCTCATGCTCTTCAGCGATTCGTCGCGAGCCAGACTGTCCAGCCTGCTGCGACGCCGAGCCGGAGTGCGCCTTCCCGGCACGGATCCCAACCGCTCCGGCACTTTTCCCGCTCTGTCCGCCAGCGATTCGACATCGCGGATGTCTTCGACGAACCCCTCGGCTTCCGGTTTCGCCGGCCCCCCCTCCGACAAGCCGCCGACTACGACGTCATAACGCCCGGTTAGCCGCGACGCGCAGCGGAGCGCGGATAGTGCGCCGTGCGAACGCGGGATGCCGGGCGTGCCATGCTTCGTCGGGTCCCGGGCCGGGCTCTTCAATGCTTCCCCTTCCACCGACGAAGCATGCGAAGCTTCCAAACGCTCAGTCTGGGGGCATGCTTGGACGGTGAAAGCGGGCAGTTCGCTGGCCCGGGCCAGGGTCCCGCCCAAGCATGGCACGCATGGCACGCATGGCACGCATGGCACGTCACCCCATACTTCCAAAGCTCAAAACAGATTGACGTCGAAGATGCAACTTCGTGACGGAGTGAGAGGGCGCCCTGCCGACCTTCCGTTCCCTTGCCCTTCTCGCCACAATGGTGTTGTGTACGCATCTTCGCAAGGGAGCATCGGATGGCGTTGCCGTTTCAGATTGAGGCGCCGTTTCAGCCCGCGGGCGACCAGCCGCAGGCGATCGAGAAGATCGTCGCCGGATTCGAAGCCGGCCAACAGCGGCAGGTTCTGCTCGGAGCCACCGGCACGGGCAAAACCTTTTCGGCCGCCCATGTCATCGCCAGGCTCGGCAAGCCGACGCTGGTCCTCTCGCACAACAAGACGCTCGCCGCCCAACTCTACAAGGAATTCAAAGCGTTCTTCCCGAAGAACGCGGTGCATTACTTCATCAGCTACTACGACTACTACCAGCCCGAGGCCTACATCCCGCAGCGCGACATCTACATCGAGAAGGACGCGATGATCAATGAGAACATCGACCGCCTTCGACTCGCCGCCACCAGCGGCCTCGTCAGCCGCCAGGATGTGATCATCGTCGCCAGCGTCTCGTGCATCTACGGCTTAGGTTCGCCGGCCGACTACAAGCGAATGATGATCTATCTCAAAAATGGGGACATGATCGACCGCGATGCCTTGCTGCTGAAACTCATCGACATCCAGTACGACCGCAACGACACGGGTTTCGAACGTGGCCGATTCCGCGTTCGCGGCGACGTCGTCGAAGTGTGGCCTGCATCCGAGGAATACACCCTCCGCATCGAAATGTTCGGCGACGAGATCGAAGCTCTCGCGATGACTCATCCAACCACGGGCGAGGTGATTCAAAAACTCGACGAGCTTTACATCTATCCCGCCAAGCACTTCGTCACGCCGGAGGATCGCATCAAGGAAGCCGTGACGGGCATCGAAGCGGAGTTGAACGCGCGATTGGCGGAGTTTCGTGAGCAGGGCAAATTGCTCGAAGCGCAACGCCTCAGCGCCCGCACGCGATTCGACATGGAGATGATGCTCGAGATGGGCCATTGCCCCGGCATCGAAAACTACTCGCGCTGGTTCACCGCGAAGAAGTCGGGGGAACCGCCCTACACGTTGCTCGACTTCTTCCCGCCCGACATGCTGCTGGTCATCGACGAATCGCACGCCAGCGTCCCGCAGGTGCGGGCGATGTTCGCGGGGGACCATAGCCGCAAGCTGACGCTGGTCGAGCATGGCTTTCGCCTTCCCTCGGCACTCGACAATCGGCCGCTCCGCTTCGACGAATGGGAGAAACGCCTCGGCAAATGCCTCTTCATGTCAGCCACGCCCGCGGATTACGAGATCGACGCAGCGGGCGGCGAAGTCGTGGAACAGGTCATTCGCCCGACGGGCCTGGTCGATCCCATCCTGCATGTGCGGCCCGCCCGCGGGCAGGTGGCGGATCTCATGAACGAAATCCGAACCCGGGTCGAGAAGCACGAACGCGTCCTGGTGACGACGCTCACCAAGCGGATGGCCGAGGATTTGACGAACTATTTCCGCGAAGCCGGCGTGCGCTGCAAATGGCTGCACTCGGAACTGGATGCGATCGAGCGAGTGCAAGTCTTGCGCGAGCTTCGGCAAGGCGATTTCGACGTCCTCATCGGCGTCAACCTGCTTCGCGAGGGCCTCGACCTTCCGGAGGTGTCGCTCGTCGCCATCCTCGACGCCGACAAGGAGGGCTTCCTCCGCAGCGAGCGTTCGCTGGTGCAGACGATCGGCCGCGCCGCCCGCCATGTCGATGCGCAGGTCATTCTCTACGGCGACAAGGTGACCGACTCGATGCAGAAAGCGATGGACGAAACCAAGCGCCGCCGCGAATTGCAACTCGCCTACAACGCCGAACACGGCATTACGCCGAAGTCGGTGAAGTCGGCGATCACGATGGGCATCGAGGAGGTACTCGAAGCCCGCAAGATGGTGACCGAGATCGCGGGGAAGAAAGGCGAGGAATACGTCACCGAGGAGTACCTCGAGGAACTCCACGCCGAGATGCTCGCCGCCGCGTCGAATCTGGAGTTCGAGCGCGCCGCCCAGTTGCGTGACCGCATCTCGCAACTCAAGGGCGAAGCGAGCATGGCTCCGCAGAAGACGCCGAAGCGTCGCAAGAAGAGCAGGCGTTGACGCAACGCCTGTAGGGAACGCCCTCCGCGGCGTTCCGCGGGACAGGGGGCGTCCATCCCAAATGTCGTTCAATCAGGTCTTCCGCTTGCGGCTTAGCGTTCGCTTGAACAACCCGGATCGCCAAGCCGCAAGCGGGGATTTCGGATTGGTGATGCAGCTGCTCGGAAGCGTCCAGTTCGGCGGAACGCCACGGAGGGCGTTCCCTACAGCGCATCGCACGTGCGGTTGCATCGAAACGCTTAACTCTGTCGAACGCCCCCCGGTTTCCGGTTATCATTCCCACATGGCTGAAAAACTCGTCATCATCGGCTCCGGGCCCGCGGGATGGACGGCGGCGATTTATGCGTCGCGCGCCAGCTTGCATCCTCTCCTTTTCGAAGGCTCCGGGTTCGACGACACGGTCCCGCTCGGGCAGCTAGCGTTGACCACGGAAGTGGAAAACTTTCCCTCGTGGCCCCATGTGCATTACTCCGCGCTCGAAATGTATACGAAGACGGCGTTGCCGGAGGACCGCTTCGCGTCGCTTGCCCATCTGTACTCGGGTAAGTCGGCGATTCATGGGTCCCGCGCGATTTATGGCCCCGAACTCATGGAGCTGATGCGGCAGCAAGCGATCAATTTCGGCGCCCGCGTCGTCGCCAACGACATCATACGTGTCGATTTCAGCAAGTACCCGTTCGTCGTGCAGCCGCGCGACGAGGCGTCGATCGAGGCGATGTCGGTGATCGTTTCCACCGGGGCCAAGGCGAATTACCTGGGATTGCCTTCGGAGGATCGCTTCAAGAACCGGGGTGTCTCCGCGTGTGCGGTGTGCGATGGGGCGCTGCCGCGATTTCGCAACAAGCCGATCGTCGTCATCGGCGGCGGGGATACGGCGGTTGAAGAAGCGTCGTACCTCACGAAGTTCGGCAGCATCGTCTATCTGGCCCATCGGCGCAACGAACTGCGAGCCAGCAAGGTCATGCAGCGGCGCGCGTTCACCACTCCCAAGATCACGATGAAGTGGAACCGGGTGCTCGACGAAGTGCTCGGCGACGACAAAAACGGCGTCACAGGCGTTCGCCTCAAGAGCACGATCGACGACGGCATTGAAACGCTCGACGCCGCCGGCGTCTTCATCGCGATCGGACATACGCCGAACACTCCGTTTCTGAAAGGGCAGCTCGAACTCGATTCGTTCGGCTACATCGCGCTGCAAAAGCCGCATCGGACATGGACCAGCGTCGAAGGCGTCTTCGCCGCGGGGGATGTCGCCGACAGCTGCTACCGCCAGGCGATCACCGCCGCCGGGACCGGTTGCATGGCCGCGCTCGATGCCGAACGCTGGCTCGCCGAGAAGGGCCATCATTAGCTGTCTTTCGTGGCGACAAGTTTATTAACTTGTCGGAATTGGCGTGTTTCTGTGACGAAAAATATTTCGAACAAGTTAGATAAACTTGTTCCCACGAAAGACGCGAAGTGGAGACACCATGAATCGCCGACGTTTTCTTAACGATGCCTGCCTCGGCTTCGGCGGCCTCGCGCTCGGCGCCATGCTGCAGCGCGATGGCTACAGTTCCGAAACTCACGTTCGCCCCAACGGTCAGCCGCATTTCCCGGCGAAGGCGAAGAGCGTCATTTGGCTGTTCATGAACGGCGGCGTCAGCCACATGGAAAGCTTCGACCCGAAGCCGGACCTCAACAAGTACGCCGGCATCGCAATCAATGAGAGCCCATTCCGCGGAGTGCAGGATCCGGAACGGCTGAAGCTGGCCCGCGTCGTCGTCGTCAACGATGCCAACGGGCAGCAGCGCAATCGCATCTATCCGATGCAGGTGGGCTGGAAGAAACGTGGGCAGTGCGGCGTCGAGGTCACCGATTGGTGGCCGCACCTGAGCGAATGCGTGGACGACATCGCGTTTGTTCGCTCGATGTACACGACCGACGACAACCACGGCGCCCAGACGCAGTTTCATTCGGGCATGCACATGCTCGACGGCAACTTCCCCACGCTCGGCGCCTGGGTCAACTACGGTCTCGCGGGTCTGAGCGACAATCTGCCGCAGTTCATTTCGCTAGGGCGGCGCGAATACTGGAACGCCCGCGACGGCTACTACCTGGGCCCGCAGCACGACGCGATTCCGATCACGGTGAACCCCGATCGCCCGCTCGAGTTCGGCAGGCCGGAAGGGGACATGACCGAGGCGGAACAACGCGTCGGCTTCGATCTCGTCGGCCGGCTCAATCGCCTTCGCAGCAATGCGTTTCCCAACGACCCGGCCCTCGAAGCCCGCATCAAGTCGTACGAACTCGCCTTCCGCATGCAGCGATCGCTTCCCGAAGCGATGGATTTCCGCCAGGAGTCGCCGGAAACGCATCGCCTTTACGGCCTCGATCGGGCCGACACCCGCGAGTTCGGTCAACAGATGCTCGCGGCCAGGAGGCTTGTCGAACGCGGCGTGCGATTCATCCAGGTGCAGCATGGCGGCGGCGGAGCCGGGGCGTGGGACGCGCACGGGGGACTACGCGGCAACCACGAGCGAAATTGCCGAGCTGTCGATCAGCCGATCGCCGCGCTGCTGAAGGATCTGAAACGTCGCGGGATGTTGGATGACACCATCGTCGTGTTCGGCACCGAGTTCGGCCGGACGCCAGGCTCGCAAGGCTCGGATGGCCGCGATCACCACATTTATGGCTTCTCCGTCTGGCTCGCTGGCGGCGGCATCAAGGGGGGCGTCGTGCATGGCGCGACGGATGAAATAGGCTTCCATGCCGTCGTCGATCGCCACTATGTGACCGACGTTCACGCGACGATCCTGCACCAGATGGGCCTCGACTCACGCCGATTAGAGATCCCGGGCCGCAAGCGGCTGGAAGTGGAACATGGCCACGTGATCCGCGAGATTCTTTAGGAGCCGCGCACGCAGTAAGCGGTTCGGGGATAGGTCGCTGCCAATCCGCTTACTGCGTGCGCGGCTTCTTGAATTGAGAACCCCCGATGGCGTTGACCCCAGTCCTTGATCGCGAAGAGTACATCGAGCAGGCGTATTTCTTCCGCACCTTCCGCGAACGGCTCGGGGCGAATCAGCCGACGCAGGCGATTCTCGAACGCGTCCACGAAGAGTTGCTTTCGACCACGCGGCTGCCGATGGCAGTGCAGTTCCTGACCGCGGAAATCAAGCATACCGGCCAACTCTCCTCCGGCTTCGCTCGACTTCCGCACTACTTCACGCCGTTTCAAACGCTGGTGATCGCGAAGACGGAAGCGGAGCAGAATCGCTTCAGCATCGAAGTGGCCCTTGAGATTTTGGAGAAGGAAGCCTACTACCGGGCATCGGCTCCTTCGCGCGAAGGACTGTTCGCTTACTGCTTCGAGACGATGAGCCGCAACCGCCTGGGTTACGACGAAGGGTTGCTGGCTCTCAAGCTCGACGCATTCTTCGACGATGCGTGGCGCGGGTTCTTTGATTTGGTTCGCAAACAGATCGGATCGCACGATTTCGCGGACCTGATCTACGCTCGTTCGGTGATGTACGTCCAGGAACAACGCCGACGCGACGGGGAGTATCAGCCGCCGCTGGAACCGTTGTTCGGCGAGAAGGAAGGAAAGATCGCCCGTGCCAGCCTGGGCCGCGATCCCTTGTATCTCTTCGCGGCTCTGCAACGTCAGTTGAACTATCCCGTGGTCCCCCGCATGCAGCAGGTCGTTGATCCGAGCAAACAGATCGCCACGCTGCAGCAACGTCTGCAAGGATTGGAAACGCGATTGAAACTCATCGAGGGCGAAGTCCGCGGCAAAGTGGACCTCAGCGAGTTCATGGCACGGCCGCCGAAAAACTTCGACGACGATCAATAAGCGTTCGCGGCTCTGGTCCGGGTGGCACGCCCTGAGTGTAGGGAAGGGCGTGGCGAAGCGCCCGCGAACTTAATCTTCAGCCGCTAGCAAGCACCTCGAGGACCGACACATCCATTTCCAGCTTGCAAGGTCGCATTCCCGCAAACCACATTGCGCTCGACCACTGCCATTTCAAAACGTCCTCAACAAGACCTCGACGAAACGGATTCGCATGAATGTACTCGATCATCAAGCGAAGCGTCTCGCTGCAGGTGATGTTGCGATCATACCCGCCGCCCGGTTGCCAGAATCGATGCCGAAGCCTATCGCCTTCTTGGACAGCGATCCGGTCGAGCCATGCGGAGTTTGTTGACTTCAGGCGTTTGACCGCCTTCCGAGCGACAGGCTCTTTCGCTGCGGCGAGAAACTTCGAGACCAGGGTTTCTTCAATTCCCGGTTGGATGATGAGGCGGACATGCTCCGGCATGATGACGTATGCCCAAAGCTTCACGTCCAGCCTACTTGAAGCCTCCGACAAAGACTCGATCAACCAGGCTCTTGTGCGATCGCTGTTCGAAAACTGGTAGCCACGAAAACATGAAAAGCGAAAAGGTACGTTCACGAGGCTGATTCGCTTCGTCGAAGCGTCTGCGACGCTTTGAGAAGTAGGCTTTGCCCGAATCTGGGTCATTGACCAACATCGCTGGAAAGATAATCCGATCAGCGCTGAGGTGCAAGGATGCACGGCCTTTGGATGAGGCCTTCGGAAGCTTCACCACGCCCTTCACTACGTTCAGGGCGTGCCACCCAAGCCATCAGTGCGTGCCACCCGAACCAAATCAAATGCAAAAAGGCCGGCCTCATGGAGGCCGGCTTTCGCCTTGAACGTTGTTACGCCTTAGCTCGCGCGGGAGTTGAGGGCGAGAGTGTAGAACTCGCTCGTTCCCAGCAGCGTGCTGACGAGTTTTTCGCTCGTCATCACGTTCGTCTGGAATTGCGGCAGGTAGGTCGCGATTTCCGAGGACGTCGCACTTCGCTTGAGCACTTGGCGATAGATGCGTCCGATCGTCGCCGAGATGCCTTCCGCGGAATTGAGGAGGTCGGTCGAAGCCTGGATGACCGTGCCGTTCGACATCGATTGCAGCGAGGCCGCGTAAGCGGATTGCGTCGGCAGCGAGTAGAGCAGGTCCTTGTAGATGCCGGCGACCAGCAAGCCCTGGCTTCCCGCGTACTTCGCCTGGTATTCGCTCGTGCCGGTGAGCTGAGCGAGCAGGTTGTTTTGCGTTTGGCCGTTGGTCAACGATTGGATGCCGGCGGCCTTCTCGCTCTGGCTCGGAGCGCGACCGAGCACTTGCTGGTAGGCCTGCTGCACCAGATACCCGCGGTGAGCATCGCTGTTCAGGATCTGCTGGATCGCGGCGTCACGCGTGATCGTGCCGCCATCGAGCTTGCCGGCGAGGCTGTTTCGCGTCGCGGCGTCCGGCGAGGCGCCGGTCAGCATCTGGTACATGCCGTCCACGAAGGTCTGGTTCGAGATCGAAGCGCCGCCATTAGCCGGCGCGTTCGAATATTGCTGGTAATTGTACCACTGGGCGTAGTACCGATAGTCCCAGACGTTGAACACGGCCGCGGCATTGGTGACGAGCTGGCCTTGCGGGGCCGCATCGAGCGTGACGGGCGTGGTCACGGTCGAGGTGTTGTTGAGCGGGTTCTTGTCTGGCGTGTCGGACGACACCGTGCCCGTGTTGGTGATCGTGCTGGTCAAAGCCGGGGCCTTGATCGCGATGGTGATCGTCGCCGTGCCGGCGCCGAGGTTCGATCTCGTGGCGGT
Source organism: Gemmataceae bacterium (assembly GCA_019748295.1). Taxonomy (GTDB): domain Bacteria; phylum Planctomycetota; class Planctomycetia; order Gemmatales; family Gemmataceae; genus JAIEPT01. Next base: position 24,005 of record JAIEPT010000212.1, read on the forward strand.
CACGACGCCGTTCGCCTGCGAGATCTGCCAACCGTCGCCGGCGGCCGACACGAAGATCGCTTGCGAGGGGAGCGTATCGACGACCTTCACGTTTTGAGCGGCGAACGGGCCGCTGTTCGTGATGGTGAGCGTGTAGAAGAGCGTGTCGCCCACCTTCACCGAGGCGACGTTCGCCGTCTTCACGATCGAGAGGTCGGCGTTGGCTGGGTTCTTTTCGCCGAAATTGTAGTCCGTGCCGGTTTGGCCCGAGGCGATCAGGATGCCGACGAAGGTATCGCCGTTGACCTGGCCGCCGCGAGTGCCGAGATTGTTGGTGGCGTTCTCGTAGCCCGCGGGTTGCGTTTCGCTGATCGAGTAGCTGCCGGGAACGAGCGCGGTGAACGAGTAGAAGCCGTTCGCGTCGGAGGTGACCGTGCGGTTGACGCTGTTGCCGTAGCTGTCGGTTCCGGTCAGCGAGACCGTGACGCCGGCGATGCCGGTGTCGCCCGCATTCTTGGAGCCGTTGGTGTCGTTATCCTGGTAGACGAAGCCCGAGAGCGTGGTCGGCTTCACGGCTCCGAAGTTGTTGTTTTGGCTGTTGGCGCCGAAGGGGACCGGGATGTTGCTGATCTGGTTCGTGGTGGCGATGCCGCCCGTCGTGCCGGCGTTCGCCTTGGCGGCGACATACCCGCTCGGCGTCGTCACTCCCGCCGAGTAGGAACCAGGGAGCAAGCTGCCGATGGAGTATCCGCCGTTGGCGTCGGTGACGACGGTCTGCGTGTAGTTGCCGCCGCCCGTGATCGTGCCGGTGATGTTGACCGCGACGCCGGGCAGGATGTTGTCGCCGGGGCTCAGGACGCCGTTGCCGTCGATGTCTTCATAGGCGGTGCCGGAGAGGGCAGCCGGCTTGATGTAGCCGAAGTCGTATTGCGATCCTTGTCCGCCCGAGGGGAGGTTGATGCCGGTGGCCGAGCCGTTGACAAGGGTGCCGCCGAGGTTTCCGATGTTGTCCTTGCCGTCGAGGTAGCCAGTCGGATTGTTCGGCTTCAGCGAGTAGCTGCCAGGCAGCAACTTATCGAAGCTGTAGTAACCCTGAGCGTCCGTGATGGCGATCTGTGCCGCGGCTCCGCCGAGCGACACGCTGACTCCCGCAATCGCGTTCTCGCCCGCGTCGAAGACGCCGTTGTTGTTGAAGTCCTCGAACACTCGGCCCGAGATCGACGACGGCTTGATTTCGCCGAAGTTGTTGTTGACGAGGTCCGTGGTGCTCAGCGTCACAGGGATGACGTCGGTCGTGTTCGAGCCAGGGATCGGCACGTTGTTGATCGATTCGAGGCCGTCGATGAAGGTCGGCGGCTGCGAGGTCTGCACGATCGTGTAGGCGCCCGGCTTCAGGCCGTTGCTCGGTTTGTAGGTGTATTTAACCGTGATCTTCGATTCGCCGCTCGACGTGATGCGGATTTGCAGGTTGGCGTCGCCGTCGATCTGCGAGGTGCCCTTCGATTTTTCGCGAATGGTGACGGTGCCGGCGCCCTTATAGGCATTCATGTCGGCGCCGGTCAGCGTGATGGTGTTGGAGTTCGTGGCCGTGCGCGGGCCGAACGAGGTGCCGGAGTTGCCCGCGTAATCGACGTTGTTGTCGTACTTGGCGAGGCTGAAGCTGCCGGCATTGGCCGACAGGTTAAGCGCGTCGTTGACGCCGGGCGCGGTCAGAGTCATGGTGCCGCTGACGGTGGCATTCCCGGTAGTCGCCGTGTCGGTGTTGAGATTTTCGACCTGGAAGTTCGATTCGACGGACGCTTCATGGATCAGCTCGATCTTTTCAAGCGTTCCCAGGCTAGGGTCGAATTGATCGAGTGCGGCCGTCAGATCGAAGTTGAGCTGCTTTTTCGAGAAGGTGACCGTTTTGGTCAGTACTTGAGATTGGGTGTTGGTCGAGTCGTCGCGGTCGAAGACGTATTTGCCGTTGCCGTCGGTGACGGTCGTGCCGACGACGAGGCCCTGCGAATTTTTCAGTTGAATCTGCGAATTGGCGATCGGCAGTTCGCCGTTGTCGAAGATGCCGTTGTTGTTCGCGTCTTGAAAGACATAGCCGCTGATGACAGCGGGGGTGCACCGATCTTCGAGCTGATCGAATTTGAGCGGATTTTTCTTCGGGGCCTTGGCGGGCTGGTTAGTGGGACGGCGGCGGAACGAGAAGAAACTCATTAGGTCACTCCATATACCAGTCGGCCAGGGCGTGGGCACAGCCTCAGGGTTCGCGTCACAAGAAAAACGAACCGTCCCCGAACCGGAACTCCGTGGATTCCGACCTTTCATCGGCCATGAGGAGGGGGCGGATTGCGTGGATTTGCGGAAAGGGGGAAATATGCCGATCGAACGAAGCGATCGGACTGATTAGCGAAACAAGGAAAACGAAGAAAGCTAGGGAGGCCGCGTTTTACCCTCTCCCGCTCGGGGGAGAGGGTGGCCGCAGGCCGGGTGAGGGGGCGGCGCGTAGCGCGGTGTAGTGTGCTTGTGTGGACAAAGGCAGAAAACAATGAGGAACCGAGACCGGAGATCGGAGAACGGAGCATGAGGAACGGAGCATGAGGAACTAGAAAATCAGCAAGCGTCCCCTAGTTCGTCATTCTCCGATCTCGGTTCTCCGTTCCTCATTGTTTTGGTTTGTTAATCTCGCGCACGAAACAATCCATCGCGTGGCGCCGCCCCCTCACCCCCAAGGGGAGAGGGGAGCAAGCAACTCAGCGAAGCGATTCCAGCGCCGCTTGGGCGGCTTTCCGCCAGCGTTCGCGGTATTCCGCGGAGACGCCAAGCGGCCGGCAACGAGCGAGATTCTCCGCGCGACGCAGATGGAACTCCGCCTGCACGCGGTCCTCGGAAATGAGCGATTTTCCCAGGTAGTAGGCGACCGATGGATCGTGCGGATAGCGCTCGTTCGCAAGCTCCAGAGCCGGACGCCATGCGGGGAGCTTCTCGAGGGGTTCCACGAACTGGGCGACAAAATCGATGAACGGAAGCGGCATCGACGCTGCTGCATCCTTGGGAAGTTTCGAAACGTCAACTTGTTTCACGAACCGAAGTGCGCTTTCGCCGTCTCCGCTGGTCCAAAACCAGTGAATGGCCTCAAGCAGCATCAATTCGTCCCGCTCGATGCCTGCTTTTTTGGCGTCACCGATCACTCTAGCGCTTTGCTTAGCGTGAATGATTCCGTCGCGATCATCCAGCGGTTGGGACATTGCCAGAGCAGTCGACCAATAAACAAGCCGTTTCGGTGCTTCGTCGGCAATCAGCTTCATGGTCGAATCGGCCTTCGCGGGATGAATCGATTTAAGCGATATTACATAGTGTTGCAGCACCTGCAGCCGAAGGTCGCTCCCGTTCGACATGCGGCTCAGCGCCGACTCGACGGCATTTTCATGCACGGACAAATCCAACCCTGCGGCCTTTTTCGGCGAATCGCGGTACGCGGTCGCATATTTGTCCGCGGCGATGTCGAGTTGCGTAAGCGCCATCAGCGCGTCCAACTTCTCGCGGCGCGGATACGCCTCCAGCAGCGAGATGCGCTCGTCCACGGTCAACTCGTCCCAATCGGCGAAGCTGCGTTCGATCGAGCGATAAACGTCGAGCGCCTTGTTGAAGCTGTTGAGCCCCCGATACGCTTGCACCTGCAAAAGCGGAATCCGAAAGCGATGCCTCGCGGCTTGCGATTTGTCGATCTGGTTCAGCAAATCCAAAGTTCGCTCGAGTTGTCCCTCGCGCAGCGCGAGCGATGCTTCGAGCAGCGAGGCGTATCCTGCTGACTCCGATTGCGAGCGCAACACGCCCATCCACTCGGCTACATTCGCGCGAGTTGCTCCTGAGTCGATTTTCATGAGGGCGAGGGAGAACAAGAACGGCGCCTCCCGCCCCGGCGTCTTCGCGGACTGAGCAAGCCGCAATCCTTCCTGCAGCCAATGTTCAGCTCGCTTCGCCGATTGCTCGCAAGCCTTCGCATCGCCGCGGCCTCGTTCGGTGCGCGATTCCAGAAGGAACAGCAACGCGAACGGATGCAACGCCTCAAGCGGCCTCCTTTCGCCGAGCGATGCTTGACCAAGCCACTCGTCGCAACGGGCCAGCAGTTGTCCCCATTCGATGCGATTTCCCTTCGACACCATGGGCTGAGCACGCACCAGCATGTCGATCAAACGGGGCGCCAGCACCGCCGTCTGAAGTTTGGCCGGGCGATCGGCCTGGCGTTGCCGGCATAAGCCCAGATAGTCGTCGATCGGCTTCACCAGGGCGGAGCCATCGGCCGGAGCTTTCTTCGCTTCGCGCGCTTTGAGGTCGAAGGCGATCTGGAAGAGCGCGACCATGCCTTCCGAATCCCAATTGCTCCAAGTCGTCATGCCTTCACCCGCCTGGGCTTTGGCGAGGGCGGCGGTTCGATTCCACAGCAAATCGTCAAGCTTCGCCGATTCGCTTCGCGCGGAGGCCGAGTCCTTGCGGGCGATCGCGTCTTCGAGCAGCCATTGCCGGACCTTCGCTTCAAGATGCCAAACGCGCCACACGGGATATGTCTGCGTCTGCTTCAATCGCTCGATGCGGTCGGCCGATTCCTCGACCTCTTTACGGCGGCGCCGATCCTTGGGCGTGGGCTCGCCTGCGTCGTTCGGCTGTTCGAAATCGATGCGAGCCAACAAGTATTGGGCCCGCTGATCGTTCGCATCCGCCTGGAGAATGCCCTTTGCCAGCGTCTCCACGAATCGCCAGGACACGGGTTGAAGCATCACCTCGGTGCGAAGAGCATCGAGCAGAAGGGCGGGATCCTCATTGCCGTAACGCACGGCACGACGCAGCATGCTGACGGCTTCCTTGCGATCCTTTTCGGGGATAGGCAGATAGCTTCGATAAGGCTGGTTCAACGAGGTATCGTGCGAATCGGCGATCGGCTTGCCTTCGACCGCGGATTTCGCGTAAGCCGCATCGCGAGCGCCCATGGAGAAAGTCCAGCACAACTCGCTGCTGATCTTGCGATTCTGCTGCTGCTTCTCGGCGGAAGGCCTGCGTTTCTCGGCGGCCGCGACCGCTTCCAGCCCCTGCATTGAAATCCGAACAGCCCGCTCGAAATGTTCCTCGGCAACGGCGTAGCGTTTGGCGTCGTAGGCGGTGTTGCCGCGGGCGAGGGCTTCTTTTGCGTCGGCGAGAACGGCGACGGGGTCAAGCGGGCGGAGCCAGCGCACGCCCCAATAGGCGACGACTCCCAGGGCAAGCACCCAAAGGATCACGCGAATTTTACGCTGGTTCATGCGGGGTTCGACTGCGGATGAGCAAGGCAAATGCTGGTGGGCGACCAACAGAAAACATAAGGTTCGCGTCGCGGGTCGGCAATTCCTAGGTAGCCCTCTCGCTCCGCGAGAGGTAAGCGGGTAAATGCCATGCCGTTGCAAGCTTCGCTGCCGCTTACCTCTCGCGGAGCGAGAGGGCTACATAGAAGAGGCCTACATGGCTACCGTGCGGTCGCGGCGATGCCGACGACGTTGCCGGCGCTGCCGCCGCCGGCGATGCGGGAATAGCTGAGGTTCCAGGTGAAAAAGGTTTGCGAGATGTAGCGGGCGAATGCCTCGCGCGGGTGTTCTTGCAGCAGCAACACATCGCCAGGTTGGATGATGATCCGCTCGCGGGCATCCATCATCGCTTGATTGAGGTCCACGCGGATCGGCAGGTGGCCTCCGGGTGTTTTGCGTAGCACGACAAGCAGACTGGGCGACGGGCCTCCAATGCCGGGATTCACTAAGTTGCCCGCGAGGTTGTTGGTGCCGAAGGCGCCGTTGAGAATCGGGCCTCGGACCATGGCGATCGCTTGCAGCACATCCAAACTTCGGTCCCGCGGCAACACATGTTCGCCCGACGGAATCAGGCCGGCCGTGTAGAACACTTCGCGATCGCGTGCTTCGAGAAAGACGATATCGCCGTCCTGCAGCGTGATGTCCGTCGGGCCCAGCTTGGGCCATTGGCCGGCAGGGGCGCGAAGCGGGATCGAGAGGGCGGCGGGAAAAGCGCAGCTCGGCGAGCCTTGTTGCTCGAATTGCTGGATCGCGGTTCGCGGGTCGAGATCCGTGCGAAAGCCGTTTCGGAAAACGACGACCTTGTTGTAGGCATCGAGCCCCGGCAACCCGCCGCTTAGGGTGAGAGCGTGAAGGAGGTCGTTTTCGCCGGTCGGCATTTCAAGAAGCTGACCAGTCCCTCGCTTGCCGCCAGGGACAGGCTCGCCCGTGGCGCCTTGGATGAAGAGCGGCGATTCCTGCCGCAGCACCAGCACGCGCACGGTGCGTGCTTGCAGCACCGAAACCAGAATACGATCGTTCCCCGCCTTGAGGATCTTCCGCTTGTCCGTGTATTCCGCTCGCAGCAACTTCTGGATGTCGCCCACCGTCATGCCGGCGACGCTAAGCCGATCGACGAGCGGCAAGGTGATCCGGCCATCCTGCTCCACCGGCACCGGCACGCCGACCGACGGATTCGCACGGCGCTGATCGCGCGGCGTGGACGACGTGCTGATGTGGAGCGGCGGAATCTGATTGACGACGCCAAGCACGCCTTCGATCCAGATGCCGAGCGTGTCGCCTGGAGCAACGCGATGAACGGCATCGGCAGGCAGGCTCAGCAGCGAAAGCGGAATGGTGGCTTCGTCGTCGCGCGAAGGGACGAGACATTCCTCAGGCACTTGCCGCACGGGGATGGCATCGGCCACGGGATTCGTGAACGAGGCGCAGCCTGCAGCCAGGAAGCAGAGCCAGACAAGATGCGAGCGAAGCTTACTCATCGTCTTGCTCCGGGCGAACGGCCCCGATGCGAGCACGCACCACGGGACTTGCAGTCGCGGCGGAGGGCCCACTGGGAAACAGATCCGGCGTCGCGGGTTGGCTTGATTCTTCGATGATCGCACGCGGTTCCGAAAGCGTGTCGACGGTGGGAGCCAACAGCTTGGGATGGGGCAAACCCTCGACGCAGTACGCATTCGCGTAAGGGTCGACGGGTCCATGGCCGCCGCAGAGCAGGGGCGTCTTCGTGGCGCACCAGCGTTGTCCGCTGGCGCGTGCATCCTGCGATCCATGACGGAAGCCGGCAGCCCATTGGTCTACCGCACAGCGGTTGGCCGACTTTCGGCGAGCGTAGCGGATCATTTCCATGGGAGGCGGTTCGCCGTTGCCGCCGCGTTTCAGAAAGTCGATGAATCCATCGCGATAGCCGTCCGCGTATCCGACCTGCGTCGAATCGACCGAGCTTTTCGCCGACTGCCAGGAGCCGGCGGCGAGCGATTCATAGCGGCGATTTTCCTGACGTTCTTCCCACCATTCGCACGGCCCGAGGAACGCATTGCGCGTCGAAGTCTGGGCGAGGGAGCACCCGCTTCCTCCCAGGCACAACAAGCACGCAAGTAACGACAAATAACTACGCATAAGCCTGACTTCAAGTTGGCGAAATCCGACGAAGCCGGAGGATTTCCGGAAATTCTCGAACGAATCTTCCGTCGAAAGACGGTTCCCCTGTCCCCAAGCGGGGCGGACCCTAGCAATAACCTCAGGAAAAATCAAGCCGAAACGGACGACCCTGCGCCTGCGAAATCGTCGAAGTCGTTGCAAACGGCCAATCTTCTTGCGACATTGGCGCTGCAAATGCTAGCAGAAAGCGAACGCGCGACCCCTTGCCTACTTGCTCCGTGTTTGCGTTCCCCCGTCGCGTGAGCTACGAATTCGGTAGGAGTGCGCCCGAACCCCTTTCGCTCGCCATCTCCTTTCGCAAGCAGGAAAGCTTTGCGTTCTTTTTGCGGACCAAGATCGGGAGCCGTATGTCCGAAACCCCGTCATCGCCTGATCGCGCTTCCGCCGATGAACTCGCGCGCGGCATGCTTACGGCCTTGCGCCGTCATAAACTCTTGATTGCCTTGGGAATTCTGCTCGGCGGCGCCGCGGCCGCGGGGCTGTATGCCGTCACGCCCCCCGCCTATGGTTCCAATGCGCAACTTTGGATCAACAAGAAGCGTGGCGAAGGCCTCGGCGTCGAATCTCGCGATGGGCCGGAAGATTACCTGGCTACCCAGCAGGGCTTGCTGAAGAGCCCTTTGATGATCGAAAAAGCCATTCGTCTGGGATCGTTGGCCGACCGGCCCGCGCTGAACGAAGCCGGAAAAGATCTTTCCGAAAGCATTCTTAAAAACTTTTCGGTGTCGCGGCAGAAAGACTCCATGGGGTCCGGCACGAACATTCTTGCGCTCAATTATCGTGCTCGCATTCCGGACGATGCTAGCGCCGTGCTCGAAGCCGTCATCAAGGCGTATCGGCAGACCCTCGCCGATCTTTCGGCCCGATCCACCGGCGACATCCGCGAGTTGTTCGCCCAGGCCCGCGATGGGCTGCACAAGGAACTGCTCAAGAAGGAACAGGCCTACCACGAATTCCGCAAGCAATCGCCCCTCATCTGGCGTGGCCGCGACGGAGTGAATCCGCATCAGGAACGGCTGGCCAACCTGGAACCGAAGCATGCCGGCATTCTTGTTCGCCAGGCGGAAACGAAAGCTCGGCTCGATGCCCTCGAAGACGCCATCAGGACCAACGCCGATCGAAATGCGTTGCTTGCCATGGCCTCCGAATTCTCCGCCAAGCCTGAACTCGAAGGCGTCAAGCAAGGGCAAGTAAGCCGCTGGCAGGAGCAGGTGCTCTTGCTGGTGCAACAAGAAACCAAGCTCCTTGAGAAGTTCGGCCCCGATCATCCCGAGGTGACGGCCGTTCGGCAAAGCCTCGCGACGGCTCGCGAGTTCCTGAGTCGCCCCGCCACGGCCGCGTCCGATGGCGTGGCGTCGCTCGAAGGCAAGGCGGCCGATCCCGTGCAGTCGTGCATTCAGTCGCTGCGGCAGGAACTCGAATACCTTAAAACAGCGGAAGCGCTCGTCGGCCGACTTTGCAAGCTCGAGCGCGAAGAAGCACGCAAGCTGAGCGGCTACGAGGTCGAAGACGAGATGCATCGCAACGATCTGCAACGCACGCAGCAGATGTTCGAGACGTTGCTCAAGCGATTGCAGGACGCCAACCTCGGCAAAGAAGTCGGCGGTCTGGAACTTACCGTCATCGCCGAGCCCGGCAGCGACGGCGTCAAGAAGGTGGCGCCGAGCAAGGTTCTGTTCGGCGCCGGCGGCATGGCGATGGGCCTCATGTTCGCGGCGGGCCTGGTGGGTCTCGCTGAGTTTCGCAATCGACGATTCCGCAGCGGCGAAGATGTTCGCCGGTTGCTGGACCTGCCGATCCTGGGCCGCATCCCGGCGATGAAGGCAAACCAATCAAACCCGCGCTCCCTGCTCGCTGCGGAGCTTGCGCCGACTTCGCCGGCGGCCGAGGCGTTTCGCGGATTGCGAACGGCGTTCCTGGCCGGCATCGGCAATGGAACGCCATGCGTCTTGCAGGTGGTCAGCCCCCGTGCCGGCGAAGGCAAAACAGCGGCGGCCGCCAATCTTGCGGTGGCGCTGGCTCAGGCGGGTCAGCGGGTCGCACTGGTCGAGGGGAACCTTGCAGCTCCCCAATTGGGCAGCGTCTTCGACAAGTTCCCAACCACCGGCCTCCTCTCCGTCGTTCAAGGCGGCATGCCGCTCGATCAGGCCTTGATCGAAAGCGGCGTACCCGGCTTGTGGTTATTGACCGTCGAAAAACAAATCGCCGCGGCAGGCGATTTGCTTGCGTCACCTGTGTATCGCGCAATGGTTTCCGCACTGCGGGAACGATTCGACGTGGTGCTGCTCGACGGCGCCCCGATTCTCCACGTGGCGGACAGCATGACGCTAGCCGCTTGCACGGACGGGGCGATCCTGGCGATCAGCTTTTCTCGCACCGACCGTAACGATGCCCTTCGCGCCGCAAACATGCTGCGCGACGTGCATACGCCGATCCTCGGAGTGGTGTGCCTAGATGCCCCGCCTCAGGAAACGTTCGGCGGAAAGTAAATGCCGCTTCGCCCCTCGCCCAGGCGAACCAGGCGAACCAGGCGAACCAAGCGAACGCCCAAGAAGGTAACGTTCATGCCTCCATTCAATCCGCTGGCATACCGCATCGCCAAGGTCGGCGTGGATGTGTTTCTGCTGGCCGCGGCGTATTGCCTGGCTTTCTGGGTTCGGTTCGAGGGCTCGATCCCCGAATCGATGACGCCCGTCTTCATGGCGTCGCTGCCGGTCGTGCTGCTCGTTCAATTTCTCGCGCTCGAATTTCTCGGTACTCCTAAGCTCGCCTGGCGATCCGTCGGCATCACCGAAGTGCGCGTGCTTCTGCACGGACTCGCGATCGGAGCCCTGGTTCTTTCCGCTCTTCGCGTCATCGTCGAACATGGGCTCGCTTCGTTCGAAGCGTCTCGCGTTCTGCTCATCCCATTCGGCGTCATCTTCATCGACTTCCTGCTGGCCGCGTTCGCACTCATCGGCATCCGCGTACTCTGGCGAACGCGCCAAGAACGGCATGAGCGCGATCGCTTTCAGATGCACGGCTACAGGCCGGCCCGCACCGTTCTCATCGGCACCGGCCCAGGATGCATTCAGGCCGCCCGCAGCCTCGCTTCTCGTTCCCAAACCGGCATCGATCTGGTCGGCATCATCGCGGAAACAAACGCCAAAGTCGGCATGATGATGTACGGCCTGCCGGTCCTTGGGACCGTCGAATCGCTGGAGCAAGCGACTGAGACTTACGACCTTGAGCAAGCGATCATCCCGATCCCCGACGACGGGACGCTCGTGCGCGAGTTCGTCAAACGCTGCGAAGCATGCGGCCTACGCCCTCGCGTGCTCACCGATGCCGACGGCGAAAGCGAAAAGCTGAACCTCGCTCGCGTCCGCTCCGTGACCGTCGAGGATTTGCTGCGCCGACCCACCGTGCGGCTGCCCGGCGACAGCGTGAACCACTTCTTGAGCGGCCGTCGCGTCATGGTGACCGGAGCAGGCGGAAGCATCGGCTCGCAGCTTTGCCGCGAGATCTGCAAGTTCGGCCCCAGGCGACTAATCCTCGTCGAACAGGCGGAAAACAACCTGTTCAACATCCACCGCGAATTGCTTCGCGAATATCCGCAACTCGATCTGATTCCCGTCATCGCCGACATCTGCGACGCGCCTCGGCTGGAAGCGATCTTCGCGCAGCATCGCCCGCAGGCTCTCTTTCATGCGGCCGCTCATAAGCATGTGCCCATGATGGAGTGGAACGTGGGCGAAGCGGTCAAGAACAACGTGCTGGGAACCATCGGCCTCGCCGACCTCGCGGATCGATTTGGCGTGGACCATTTCGTCATGGTCTCGACGGACAAGGCAGTTCGTCCCACTTCGATTATGGGCGTGTCGAAACGCGTTGCCGAAATCTACGTGCAAACGCTCGCGGATCGAAGCAAGACCTGCTTCGTCACCGTCCGCTTCGGCAACGTGCTTGGATCTTCGGGCAGCGTCGTTCCCATCTTTCAGGAACAGATCGCTCGAGGCGGACCCGTCATGGTCACGCATCCCGAAATGCGTCGCTACTTCATGACCATCCCCGAAGCGTGCCAGTTGATTCTGGAGGCCGGATCGCTGGGGCAGGGGGGCGAAATCTTCATCCTCGATATGGGCCAGCCGGTGAAGATCGTCGATCTTGCCTACGACATGATCCGCCTGTGCGGACTCGTTCCCGACAAGGACATCGAGGTTCGCTTCAGCGGCGTCCGGCCTGGCGAGAAGCTGTACGAGGAACTGAGCCTCGACGGCGAGAACGCCTCGAGCACCCGGCACCCGCGCATCTTCATCGGCCGCAAGAGCGACTACGACCTTGATCTGGTTCGGAAGCATGTAAGCGAACTCGCCGACGCGCTGGATCATGGCGGCGAACCGGCAGTGCGTGCGAAGTTCAAGGAGATCGTTCCCGAATACTTCACGCCGTCTCTCACCGTCGATCAGACGACGCCGTTGTCGCTTCCCACGCTCCCGGCGCTGGCGGTCAGCACTTCGTGAACCAGGACGAGCGCCGTTTCATGAAGCATGCTGTGCTGACGCCGACCGCACCCATTGCGATGGAGCCTCCTCCCGCTCCGCGACCGGCATCCTTGCGCAACAACTTCGCCTGGACCTTCGCGGGCAATGTCGTCTACGCAGCGTGTCAGTGGGGCATGCTCGTGGTGCTCGCCAAGTTCGGCGATGCGGAAATGGTGGGCCGATTCTCGCTCGCGCTATCGATCACCGCGCCGATCTTTCTGTTCGCCGGGCTGAATACGCGCGCCCTTCAGGCAAGCGACGCCAAACGCGACTTCACCTTCAGCGATTACTACAGCCTCCGCCTCATCATGGTGAGCCTCGGATTGCTTGCGACGTTCGCATGGGCCGGCTTCGGGCGGCTTGATGCCGTCATGGCGAGCGTGCTGATTCTGATCGGCGTCGCGAAGGGGATCGAATCGATCGCGGACGTCTGCTACGGCGCCTTGCAACATCAAGAACGGATGAAGCCCATTGCCGTTTCCATGATCCTGAAGGGCGCGCTCTCGCTCGCCGTCCTTGCGCTGGGCGTGATGATGAGCGGACTGCAAGCGGGTGCGTTTGGTCTCGCTGCTGCGTGGGGCGTGCTCTGGCTGGTCTACGATCTGCCGCAAACGGCGGACGCTCTCGAACGCGGAGTTCGGGAAACCGTGCGGCCGCGATCGGATCGCCGCACGCTGCTTCGACTGTTTCGCCTCGCCTTTCCGTTGGGGATCGTGCTCTTCCTGCTTTCGCTGACGACCAGTTTGCCGCGGTTTTTCGTGGAACGCGAACGCGGCTACGCGGAACTTGGCGTGTTCGTCGCGCTCTCGTATTTGATGATCGCGGGAACCACCGTCGTCAACGCCCTCGGCCAATCCGCCACGCCGCGCTTGGCAAGGCATTTCGCCCATGGCGAACGCCGCGAATTCTTCTCGCTTCTAACCAAACTGCTCGGCATCGGCGCTTTCCTGGGGCTTGGAGGCCTGGCTATCGCTGCGGTCATCGGCCGACCGCTGCTCACGCTCCTGTATCGCCCGGAGTATGGCGAACATGTCGAACTCTTTCTGTGGCTGATGGCCGCCGCGGCACTGCAATATCTCGGCTCGTTCCTTGGCTACGCCATTACGGCCGCACGCATCATCGCTCCGCAAGTATGGCTGTTCGCGGCCGTCTGCGGCGCGACTTCGATTGGCTGCTGGCTCTGGACGCCGATCTACGGAGCGATCGGAGCCGCGTGGGCCTTGCTGCTTGCGGGAGTGGTGCAACTCGTCGGTTCCGCCCTCTTGCTGACAATTGCTTCGGCGCCGGGAGGCGAGGCATGAACGTTTCGCAACCGATGCGCGTGCTGCATGTCGTCGGCGCCATGAATCGCGGCGGAGTGGAAACATGGCTGCTCCATGTCGCTCGCCATCTCGACCGAACCGAGTTCGCGACCGACTTCCTTGTCCACACCGATCAACCCGCGGCCTACGACGACGAGTTGCGGCGTCTGGGTTGCCGAATCATTCCGTGTCTGCATCCAAGCCGACCGCTCCGCTATGGCCGAGCATTTCGAGCGGCAATGGCGGAACACGGCCCCTACGACGTGCTGCATAGCCATGTGCATCACTTCAGCGGCCTGCTCATGAAGCTGGGCCGCAAGTGCGGCATTCCGGTTCGCATCGCGCACAGCCACAACGACACGCGCCATCAAGATGCGGCCGCGGGCTTCGCGCGGCGTTTCTATCTCGGCATGATGAACCGATGGATCCGAGTACATGCGACACAGCGTCTTGCCGCGAGCAAGGAGGCCGGGCTTTCGCTCTTCGGCCCACGCGAACGGCAGCCGTGGGAAGTGCTCTATTGCAGCGTGGATTTCGACCCTTTCGAGGCGCCCAGCGATCGAGCCGGGGTGCTTGCGGAGTTCGGCTTTCCGAACGATGCGATCGTGATGTCGCATGTGGGCCGTTTCGCGGAACAGAAAAACCATGCGTTCTTGCTGCGCATCTTCGCGGAAGCCGTTCGACAGGAACCCAAATCACGACTGCTGCTTGTCGGCGAAGGTCCGCTTCGCGCGGCTGCCGAACATCTCGCCCAGTCGCTCGGCATCGTCGAACACGTGCGATTCGCCGGTCCCCGATCCGATGTGCCTCGATTGCTCAAAGCGAGCGACGTCTTCTTGCTCCCTTCGCTGCACGAGGGCTTGCCGCTCGTCGGCATGGAAGTGCAGGCTGCGGGGACGCCGATCGTGATGACGGATTCGATCACGTCGGAGGTGGATAGCGTTCCCAAGCTCACGCACCGACTTGCGTTGAACGCTCCGCCGGCAGAATGGGCGGCACTCGCATTGGTCGCCGCTCGCGCGTTCGAAGATCGAACCGCGGCTCTTGCGCACGCGCGCCGAAGTCCGTTCGACATTCGCGTCGGCGTTCGTCAACTTGGAGGGTGCTATGCCAACGCGTTTGCCCGAGTCTGAGGGTCGCGGCTTCGCCGTCACGGCTTGCGTCGTCATCCAATCCCTGTGGATGCTCGCCGCCATCGCGATCGGGCTTTGCATCCATGGCGGACAGATCGATCCCTATGATCGCATCGTCTTCCAGGCTTTGTGCGGGGCCGTCTTCTTCGGTTACCTGTTCTCGCTGATCTCCTGGCGCATTTGGACCGGCTCGTGGTTCGATGCCTACACGGTATTCCTCACTACCGCCAACCTCTTCAACGGCGGCCAGGCGATGCTTGAATTTTGGGGCTTCAACCCGCGCGGCATGTTGGACGGGCAATTCCCGCATGAACGAATCGTCGATGCGGTCCTCTTGGTAGCCATCTGTCTGATCGCCATGCACACAGGGGCCATGCTCGCATGCATGCGCCACTGGCGTAAGGTCGCTGGTCCCGCAGCGGAATCGGCGGGGGGCCCCACGCTCGAAGAGGTGCGCATCGTCGGATGGGTGCTTCTTCTGCTCTCGTTTCCATGCTCCGCCTACGTCTTTTCAAGCACGGTCGGCGCCGCTCTCTCCGAAGGCTACCTCGCACTCTACAGCCAGCCGCAAGACGTCGGCGTGCAGGCGATCCCACGTATTCTCGCGGCCTTCCTCACGCCTGCCGCCCTGTTCGTATTGGCGGGCAGCCAAGACTCCCGGATGGGGCGCTGGGCGTCGGCCGCGGTCATGGTGTTCAATGCGGTCGCGCAGCTGACGCTGGGCTTCCGCTTCTTCGCCATGATGCCGCTCGTGGCCTACGTGATGGTTTGGAACCGGACCATCAAGCCGTTGCCGCGCATTCCGCTCATTGCGGTCGCCCTGTTCTTCGTCGTGGCGGTCTTTCCCCTCATCCGGCAAACACGCGATGCGGGGAGCAAACGCTCGGTCGAATCGATGAGCGGCGCCTTATCGGGCATCGAGAATCCGGCCGCGGCCACGCTTTACGAAATGGGCGGAACCCTCATGGTTCCCGCGTACACCATGGAATTGATCCCAGCGACGAAGAACTACGATTACGGCGAAGGGTACTTCCACGCCGTCTTTCGCCTCTTCCCCAACCTCTTCTGGGATTTGCATCCCTCGGTCGTTTATGGATCGCCCTCTCACTGGCTGATCTGGGCAACCAATCCCTGGCTCGCGTCCAAGGGGGGCAGCTTCGGGTTCTCGTTCATCGCGGAAGCCTACCTGAGCTTCGGATCGCTCGGAGCGCCGTGCGTAGTCGGCCTGATTGGCTTCTTCGTGGCGAACCTCACCTTATGGGCCGTTCGCAGACCTGGCCTCATTGAAGCGAAGCTGGCGGTCGTCGCCTCGTTCATCAGCTTCTTCGCGTTTTTCGCCCGTGAGGAACTCGCGTTCATCATGCGGCCGCTCGTTTGGTACTCGCTCGGGCCTTACCTCATGCTGAAGCTATTGGCCTACGCTCGCCGGCAGTTCGCACCGCTTCCGCGACGAACCATGATTGCGGAGGCGGCCGCATGAACGTCGTCGTCACTTCCGAACACCGCTTCCAGCAGACGCCCGACGGCGCCGTCTGGACCCAGACGCAGCTCGCCCGACGATCCTGGGATCCTTACCTGCAAGTCTTCGATCGCGTTCGAGTCATGGCTCGCGTGCAACCGGTCGAGCGGCAGACGGAAGGTTGGATTCGGGCCGACGACGGCGACCGCGTCGCCTTTGCGCCCATCCCGTACTATGTCGGTCCCTGGCAGTACCTCCTAAAACGGGGCGCGGTACGGCGTGCGGCTCGCAATGCGATCGGCGCCGGCGATGCCGTGATCCTGAAGGTGCCCTCCACGCTTGCACAAGCCGTGATCCCGAAACTCCGAAGCGAGGGACGGCCCCTCTTCGTCGAAGTCGTCGGCGATCCTTACGACGTGTTCGCACCGGGCGCCAGCAAGCATCCGCTGGCCCCCTTCTTCCGCTGGATGTTTCCCCGCCAGCTTCGCCAAGTCTGCCGGGAAGCGACCGGCGCCGCGTATGTGACTCGTGCGGCATTGCAGCGGCGCTACCCGTGCCCGCAAAGGGAAACGGGCGTCTCCGATGTGGAGATTCCGGACGAGGCACTCGTGCCGCAGGGCCGACCTGCCAAGCCGGGCCAGCAGCGATTCTCGGCCATGTTCCTCGGCACGCTCGCTCAACTTTACAAGGCGCCCGACGTGCTGATCGACGCCATCAACCTCGCCCGCAAGGCCGGCGTCGAAATCGATCTCGTACTCGTCGGCGATGGCCAATTCCGTCCGCAGCTTCTCGCTCAAGCGGAACGGCTCGGCATCGCGGACCATGTGCATTTCCGCGGTCAGCTCGTCGCCGGCGGAGCGGTGCGCGAGGAGCTCGATCGCGCGGATCTGTTCATCCTGCCTTCGCATCAGGAAGGCTTGCCCCGGGCGATGGTGGAAGCGATGGCGCGCGGGTTGCCCTGCATTGGTTCGACCGTCGGCGGCATTCCGGAATTGCTTCCGCCCGAGGACATGGTCCCCCCTGGCGACGCCCATGCCTTGGCGGCGAAGATCCGAGAAGTGGTGAGCGATCCGAATCGGCTCGCGGCGATGTCCGCCCGCAACCTCGAAACCGCGCGGACGTATGCGGCCGAGCGCCTTGCCGGGATTCGGCGCGAGTTTTTCGAGATGGTGCGTGCGAAAACGGAATCGTGGCTGGCCAAAGCGCATCCGCATCTCGCTTCCGCGAAAGGAGCCGCCCAGTGCCCCGCTTGCTGATTGCGGCCACCATCGTCGATACGCTGCAAAGCTTCCTCGCGCCGTTCGCGGAGCATTTCCGCGCCCAGGGATACCGCGTCGACGGACTGGCTCGCGAGACCGAACGCAATGGCGAATGCGCCCGGTCGTTCGATCGACTCTGGAACGCCGACTGGTCGCGCAATCCGCTGAAGCTAGGCAACTTTCTGGGCACGCCCAAGCGCATCCGCGAACTCGTGGAACGGGAACGCTACGACATCGTTCACGTACATACCCCCGTCGCCGCGTTTTTGACACGCTATGCCCTGCGCAAGATGCGCGCCGCCGGCCGGGTGCGCGTCATCTATACGGCCCATGGCTTCCACTTCTACAAGGGGGGCCCGGCAGTTCAGGGGACCATTTACCGCACGCTGGAACGCCTCGCGGGGCCGTGGACCGATCGGCTCGTCGTCATCAATCGCGAGGACGAAGATGCCGCCATTCGCTTCGGCTTCTTGCCGCGGGAGCATGTTCGCTACATGCCCGGCATCGGCGTGGACACGTCGAAGTACGCCGCCACACAGGTCGATGCGGTTCAGTTGGAAGCGACTCGCAATGAACTCGGCCTGACTGCGGATTCCGTTTTGTTCCTCATGATCGCCGAGTTCAATCCCGGCAAACGGCATCGCGACGCACTGCGGGCCTTCGCTCAGTGCGGCTGCCCGAACGCGGTTTTGGCGCTGGCAGGCGACGGCATGCTGAAGCCGCAGATGCAGCAACTAGCGGCGGAACTCGGCATTGCCGACCGCGTTCGTTTCCTCGGCTTCCGCCGCGACATTCCCACGCTCGTCCGTCTTTCGCGGGCGGTCATGCTTCCTTCGGAGCGCGAAGGGTTGCCGCGAAGCCTGATGGAATCGCTCAGCTTGGGCGTGCCTGCGATCGGTTGCTCCATCCGCGGCGTCGCCGACCTGCTTGGCGATGGTCGGGGCCTTTTGGTTCCCGTCGGCGATCCGGCGGCACTTGCCGCAGCCATCCGCCGGCTTGCCGAGCATCCGGACGAAGCCGCCGCGATGGGCGAACGGGGACGAGAAGCCATGAAGAGCTACGACCTTCGCGAAATCATTCGCATGCATGAGGAGTTGTACGATGAGGTTCTCGGAACTCGCACCGGCGATCGTGCCATGGTCGATGCCGCAAGCCGGTGACGAACAAAGGATGGAGCCCGCCATGCGTCGCACGCTTTACATGCGGTTCGGCAAACGGCTGTTCGACATGGTCGTGTCGTTGGTCGCGCTCGCACTGTTATCGCCCATCATCCTCATCGTGGCGATCCTCGTTCGCATCAAGCTCGGCAACCCGGTGCTGTTTCGCCAAACGCGGCCCGGTTTGGGATCGCGGCTCTTCGACATGGTCAAGTTCCGTTCGATGCGCGAAGCATTCGATGCCGACGGCAATCCCCTGCCCGACGGCGAACGTCTGCCCCGCTTCGGCAAATGGCTCCGCAGCAGCAGCCTCGATGAACTGCCCGGGCTTTGGAACGTGCTCAAAGGAGAGATGAGCCTCGTCGGCCCACGACCCCTACTGGTCAAATATCTTCCCTACTACACCGAACGCGAACAGCTTCGTCATGCGGTTCGCCCCGGCGTCACCGGTTGGGCTCAGATTCATGGCCGGGCGGATTTGCCCTGGGATCAACGGCTCGAACTCGATGCGTGGTATGTCGAGCATTGCTCGCTGCGGCTGGACCTCAAGATCATGGTGCTCACCGTCGGCAAAGTGCTGCGTCGCGAAAACACGGGGAACGAAGCTGCCCCCAGCGTGGGGGACTTCGACCAGGAACGCCGAGAGCGGATGGCGGCGTTGCAAGGAGCACACTTATGAGCGTCGTCCGCTCGCCTGTCCCCACTCGCCCTCCCGCGGAAGCCCGCGCGAAATCGCGCCTCTATCTGTCGCCGCCGCATATGGGGGACGACGAGCTGCATCTGCTGCAGGATGCGTTTCGCTCCAACTGGATCGCGCCCCTCGGCCCGCATGTCGATGCCTTCGAGCGTGAGTTCGCGGCCGAAGTCGGCGTGCCGCATGCGGCTGCCGTCTCGTCGGGCACCGCGGCGTTGCACCTCGCGTTGCGTCTGCTTGATGTGCGGCCCGAAGACGAGATCGTTTGCTCCACGCTGACTTTTTGCGCCAGCGCGACGCCCATTCTCTTCGAGCAAGCCCGGCCCGTGTTCCTCGATTCCGAAACCGCCACCTGGAACATGGACCCGCAGCTTCTGGAAGACGAACTCGCCGCCGCCGCCCGCCGCGGCGGGTTGCCGAAGGCCGTGATCGTGGTCGATCTGTACGGGCAATGTGCCGACTATGATGCGATCGAATCTATCTGCGCGAAGTACGAGGTTCCGCTGATCGAAGATGCGGCCGAAGCACTTGGGGCCACGTGGCGCGATCGACGGGCGGGATCGTTCGGATGCATGGCGGCATTTTCGTTCAACGGCAACAAGATCATCACCACCTCCGGCGGCGGCATGCTGGCATCGCCCGATGCGAAGCGGATGGAGAAGGCACGCTTTCTGGCCAGCCAAGCCCGCGATCCGGCGCCGCATTACCAGCATTCGCAGCTTGGGTTCAACTATCGCCTCAGCAATCTGCTCGCCGCCGTGGGTCGCGGCCAACTTCGCGTGCTGCACGACCGCGTGGCCGCGCGTCGAAACGTGTTCGAGACTTATCGGGAACTGCTCGACGATCTGCCGGGATTGCAGTTCATGCCGGAGCATTCGGCCAGCCGATCGAATCGTTGGCTCACGGTGCTGACGGTTGATCCAGCCCAGTTCGGCGCTAGCCGCGATGAGGTGCGGCTTGCGCTCGAAGCGGACCAGATCGAAGCTCGGCCCGTATGGAAGCCGCTGCATCTGCAGCCGCTTTTTGCAGGCTGCCGAAGCCGAACGAGCGGCGTTTCCGAACATCTGTTCGACCGCGGCCTATGCTTGCCCAGCGGATCATCGCTGGAGCGGGCGGACATCGAGCGCGTTGCCGCCGTCGTTCGCCGTTGCGGCCGTTCCGCTCGCTGATGGGAGGGCGAGGAGGCGAGGACCTCGCCCACCTCGCCCTCCCAGTCACCGACATGATGTTGCCGGTCGATATCGATCGTTAGGTGCTGCCATGACCGAATATGTGCTGACCGAAGAGCAGAAGGCGTTTCTTCCCACTGAGGAGGAAATCGTCCAGTTCGAGCAAAAGGGTTACTACGTCAGCAGGCCGGGTGCGTTGCCGGACGATTTGATCGAACGGGCGATCGCGGGCGCACATCGTTTCTACGCGGGGGATCGCGACGCCAAGCTGCCGGTGGAGACGGGCTTTTCCAACTGGACGCCGGCCGAGGGCGACCATGTGCCGCGGAACAACGAGTTCGTTTCGCTCCAGAAAAAGGAACTCATGGATGTGGCGAAATACCCGTTGATCGGCGCCATCGGCGCCCGGCTGCTTCGCATCAAGTCGCTTCGCCTCCTGGACGACCAACTCATTTGCAAGCCGCCGATGGTCGGCTCCCCGAGCGACACGATCACCGGCTGGCATGCGGACGGCGCCTATTGGGCAACATGCTCCTCCGACAGCCTAATCACGGCATGGGCGCCGTTTCACGATGTGCCGATCGAGCGTTCGCCGCTTGTGGTCATGGAAGGAAGCCACCGCTGGTCGGGGCTTGAACACACGCGGTTCTTCAACAACAAGAACCTCGGCGAGATCGAAGAACGGTTTCGCTCGCAAGGGTGCGAGGTGAAGGTCGTCCCGCTCGTCATGAAGCGTGGGCAGTTCAGCTTCCACCATCGCTGGACCGTCCATGCCAGTTTCCCGAATATCAGCAGCCAACCGCGGCTCTCATTCGCCATGCACCTTCAGGACGGCGACAACCGCTACCGGCCCGCCTTCCGGCCCGATGGCCGCGAGATTCATATCGCCGACGAGATGATGTGCCGCAAGCAGCCAAACGGCGATCCGGACTTCACGGACCCGGCTGCGTTCCCTTTGCTGTGGTCGGAAGGGTATTGATCGTCAGGGAACGAAAGCGATTGAATGTCTTGCTCCCCTCTCCCTCCGGGAGAGGAGGGAGAGCCGGGAGAGGGTGTCTTTCTTCGCGTTTGAACGGCACGCCTCCGGGTTTTGCAGTTCTGCCCTCACCCCCAGCCCCTCCCGGAGGCAAGATATTGCATCTTCAACCGAAAGCGTTGAAGAGTCATTGATTGACTTTGATGGTGTGGCGTGTGCCATGCTTCGCCGGGTTCCTGGCCGGGCTGTTCAATGCTTCCGCTTTCACCGGCGAAGCATGCGAAGCTTCCGAGGAGCCGCGCACGCAGTAAGCGGTTCGGCGTGCCCTCATGCGAAACCGCTTACTGCGTGCGTGGCTGTGCGTCGTGTAGGTGTTGATGATCCTGTGGGTGCGAGACCCATGCTGGTATC
>JAIEPT010000084.1 GCA_019748295.1 Gemmataceae bacterium
CAAACACCGCCGCGCCTCGAGCCCCGGCCGCCTCGGTCAAGCAGCTTAGTACCTCGCAAGAACGGAAATGCACCCAGCGGGGATCGCGGACGTCTGGATGCTGGTTGGGACGCGTCTATTTCCCGGGTCGCCAAATCAAGTCGAATAGACCCATTTTCCAAGCAACCTCGCCGGCAGCAGCAGTAATCCAATTGCCAGTCCCCAGACGCCGACGAGGGCAGTTGCCAGCGTCGCGTCCAGGAGCGTCAGGCCCAACACTGATCGCTTGACGGCCGCTTGCACCTTTTCCGGCACAGGTCGCCGAATCGCGGCGAGGACGGCGATGGCGAGGTAGGCGCCGAAGAGGGCGAGGGCGAACGGGAAGCCGATCCATGTCTCGGTGCGGGCGCCGGTGTCTTCCGCCAGCGACGGCACCGCGAGGCCGATGACGAGGCCGACGGTCATGATGCCGGCGCCGACTTGCAGCATGCCGCGATCGCTGACCTCGGCTTCCTGTTTCGCGAACCATGTCACGCCCACGATGTAGAGCCCCACCGCGAGAGCGAGGCACCAACCCCACGGCGGAATCGGCGTGGCCGCAGCCGAAAGCCCAAGGGCGACGTTGAGGAAGCGGCACGTGCCCATCGCAATCGGGCCCACAGCGGTCCGTTTGAGCCAGGCGTCATAGAGAAGGATCGCAACCAGCAACATGCCGAGGATCAACATGCTTCGGCTACCGGTACGGCCCAGCGCAAGTTCGGGCAGCAGTCCGAAGGCGATTGATCCCGCGAAGAGGCCGATGCCGAGCCGCATCGCGGTCGAAGTTTTGATGCGGCCCGAGGGGAGGGGACGGCTCGGGCGTTCGCGAAGGTCGATCTTGAGGTCGAACCAGTCGTTCCACACCATGCCGCCCAAATACGCCAAGCTCGATGCCGTCAGCAAGCAGACGAAGACGGCGGGCGAGTCCGCGATGGCGCCCACCGCCCATGCCCCGAGCACGATGTCGGCCATCGCGGTGAAGACGTTCGGCAGCCGCATGAGTTGAGCGAAGGCGAGCAATCGGTTCATGCGGAATGCCTGAAGGACAACATCGTGAGAACTGGGGCGGGTGATGAAATGATGCCGCCAAATCGACGCATGCTCAAGGATCTTTTTCGACGACGCCGAGCAATTCGTGGATGGCGGCCAAAAGCTGCTTGAGCTTGACCGGATGGATCAGCGTGCGGACGCTGGGGTTTTCGCGTACTTCGTCCTTCCACTCCGCCTGATCCTGACCCAGCATCAGGATGCCGGTCAGTTTCGATTTGGCCGCGTCGGCTTCCTTGAGAAGTTGCAGCAGCGTGTAAAGGCCGTCGGTTCCCGTCGTCGCCGTATCGACGATGAACAGGTCGAAGGGCTGCTGCCGAAATCGGTCGAAGGCCCGGCGCGGGTCGGCGGCGATCAATACGCGGAAGCCCTTCTCCTTCAGCTTTTCGCGAAGCACATCCTGCAGGCGTTCGTCCTTCTCCGCGATGAAGATCGTCTTGGGGCCCGTGCCGTCGGTCGAAAGATCGCGGCGGACGCCGCGAACGGCGTCCAACAGTTGGACTGGCGTCTGAAATCGCTTGTCCGCATCCAGGCTCATCATCATGCTGACGAGACGATACAGCGAAGGCGAACCCTTGATCTCCTCGGCGTTGAGCTGCGGCAGGCTGCGGAATCGCTCTGCCGCCATGCGCATCTTCACGCTCCGCGTCATCTCGAGCGGAAACTTTCCGGTAAGCATCTGGTAGGTGACGCAACCGAGAAAGAAGATATCGCTGCGGGTATCGCCATGGGAGACGCCGGTCGCCCGTTCGAGGCCCGCGTAATCGACCGTGCGATCAACATCCATTTCGTTCGATTTTTCCCCTTTGTTTTCCATGACCTCGGCAAGGCCGAAGTCCACCAGCTTCGCGGTCCCCTGGCTCGCAACGAGAATGTTCGACGCCTTCATGTCGCGGTGCGTGATGCCGTGCGAGAAGGCATACGCCAGACCTGCGGTTGCGTCTTCGAGAATCTTCATCCCCTCGGCGGGGCTCAGCAACTTGCGAATGGAAAGGATCTCGCGAAGGTTTCCCCCTTCGACGAACTCCATCACGATGTAATACTGCTTGGACGCCCGATCGAAGTTGACCGCGAGAATCTCCACGATGTTGGGATGACGCAGCGTCATGCCTACGCGGCCTTCGCGCTCGAAAAGCTCGATCTTCTTTTTGTCCTCGCTCCACTTGCGGCGCAGCACCTTGATGGCGACGACGCGGCCCGTGGAATCCGCTGCGCGAAACACGCGTCCGAAGCTGCCGGAGGCGATTTTGTAGAGAATGCGATAGCCGCCGAGGAAGTAGCCGTCGGCATCGCCTTTGACGATCTTGCTGGACTGCCAGGGAGTGATGAAGCCTTTGCGCTCGACATAGCGGAGAAAGGGTTCGAGTTCGCCCCCCTTTTTTCCCAATTCTTCCCACGCCTGCTGAACCTGCTGGAGGTTGAGCAGACCAAGGCGAGAAGCGCGATCGGCGAATGCGTTGGCGTCGAGGTCCATGAATAACAGCGAAGAGATGAGCGGACGGAAAACCTCATTCTATCAGGGACCGACTGCATGCCAAGAATCCGATCCATTTGCCGTAGAGGGTCTCTAGTGGCCTCATCGCGGGTCCCCTACGCCAAAGGCGTTGCAGCGCACAGCCCAGGGTTGCGAGCATAGCGAGCTACCCTGGGTAGCGGTGCATCCAATATGCAATCAACTCTGAAGGAGTTGCAGCCACGGACGCCATCCGTTGCTGGAACCCTTTCAGGGTACGCGAACGGACAATCGTTGAACCCAGGGTAGCTCGCTTCGCTCGCAACCCTGGGCTGTGCGCTGCAACGCCTTTGGCGTAGGAGCCCTCACAGGGATGGAGTGACCCGCAATCCATCCAGATGCTGGAGGGGAGACAGACTCAGATCACTTCTTCTCGACTTCCTTCTTCTCAACTTGCTTCTTTTCCTCCAGTTGCTGTTGCTGGATGGTCCTCAAGCGGTCGTTCACCTCGGTACCGGTGTAGTTGCCCCGTCCAGTGGCATTCTTCACCGCGGTATTGGCTTGCTTCAATTCGTCGTCCGACAGCGGCGCGTTGAGCTTGTCGGCATCAAGTTTCTCGCCGCTTTTTGCAGCGGCCTCGATGCGTTGTTCGCGGATGACTTGCACGACTTCGAAGAGCGCTTCGTCGACCGCGAATTGATTGGCGGCGGACGAAAATTGGCAACCACATGATGAGGATCCCGCCATCGTCGCGACGCCCTTGCTGGCGGTCACGCGGAAGAAACCATGGCCAGGCCGGACGTCGCGAGCTTCGCCTTCGCCCATGCGGCCCGACCAGACTTCCTCCCCCGTCTTTTGGTTGACGACGCGGACATCCGTTCCCGGGTAGTACGCGAAAATCCACAGTTCGCCCGGCGTGGTGATCAGGAACTCGGGCTCGATGCCGGTCCCTTCGCCGCCAGTGCCGAAATGATGCTCGGCGTATCCCGACTTGTAATGCTCGAAAGGGCAAACCTGGACGGAGACATCGACGTCGGACGTGACCTTGACATGTCGGCCCTTGAGGGTGAGCGTGCGGATCCCCTTCTTGCCGACTTCGCCCTTCCAGATTTCCTTGCCGTCGTTGACGTCCTCGACGCGGACGTTGGCGGTGCCGTAGTAGGAGATGATGCTGAGATCGTTGACGCCTTCGGTGATGGCGCCGACGTAGGTGTAAAACAGTTTGCCCGCCCCCGTTCCGTTGTCGGCGGGGACGGTGAACCCTTCGTCGTAGTAGACCTGCACCGAGATCCCCTTCTTGTCGGCGTCGAAGCTCAGCACATGGCTGTCGATGCCTTCGAGGCCTTTGCCGTGCATTTCGTGGTATTTGCCGGCTTTGATGGCCACCTTCTCCGCAATCGTCTTGTTCGCAGTCTGGTCGATGACGTCCACCTTCACGTCTTCCCACGCCCAAACCACGATTCGGCAATCGGCATGGCCACGCGAGGAGGGCGTGTGGGTGAAGAGTTGCTTCGCCCGGAAATTGCCTTCCTGATCCCGCAGCCAATAGCCGACGACCGCACAGGAGGTCGGGGTGCCGACGAGGATGCTCGCCTTCTTGTTGGAGACGAAGCTGTAGACGCCCGCCCCGGTGTTGACGAGTTTCGTCTGCATGCGGTCGATTTTGCCTTCGTAGACCGTGCCCTTGCGCTCCATGGAAATGATGCGGACTTTCGTGTCGTTCTCGAAGCCGTGGATGATCGCCTCGGCCGGCGTGTAGAAGTAGGTCGCATAGGTCAACTCGCCGGTGATGCCGTCCAGCGTCGCGGGAGGGGCGTTCTTCTTCGCTTCGGCAGGCCCCTCTTTGGCCGGGTTCGCGGGCTTGGCGGGAGTCGGATCTCCTGGGAGCGCATCCGCGGATTTCGCTTGTGCCCGGTTCGGCGGCTCGGCGGGCTGCTGCGCCCAGAGGAGCAGCGCGGCGGCGAACATCAACAGCAACGACGGCATCCAAATCTTCGTCCGCATGGCGAGTCTCCTTCGTGCGGCCAGGCGTCAAGCTCAAGGCTAAGAATCGGCCCGGCAATGTTTAGACGAAGAAGGCGGGCGAAGAGTTGTTGCGGCAGGGAAATTGGGGAACCGCAAACGAGGAGCCTCGACAAGATCTGTAGCCGTCGCTTGTGGACTGCAGGCCCTCCAATGGTTTTGCAAGCTTCACGTGAGGTGGTTCAATCACCTGCTTTGCGGAGGAAAGCGTTAGGGTACGCACAAACGCTATCTACCGGACTTCCTGCATGGGCCGCACCTTGGGTTCCGGAAGAATGCGGCCTTCAGCTTCGAAGTGAGCAATGACATCGTCGACGACCTCGCACAGATCCGCATACACCTTGGCGGGGTCATCCCCATGAATACCCGTGATAAGGTCCGGGCATTTGCCGATGTATGCTTCGTCTTCGTCGCTCCACTCGATCCATTTGTGGTATTGGTCGCTCTTTTTCATTCTTGAACTTCCTCGATGGCTCGGCGAACCTGCTTCACTTGATACGGCTTAGCATCGTCGCCGAGTCCGCCACTCATGGTAACGGCTCCGCGATATCTGGAATGCGCTAACTTCCGGTGAGAGCCTTTGCCGCCTGGAATCTCGTAGAAGCCAGCCTTTTTCAATTCCTGAATGAGTTCACGAATCTTCTTTGGCATTGGCAGAGAAAACTCCTAGCGGCGAATTCCACTTCCTCGCTTGGCTTCTAATAAATCGCGTCGCTCTCCGGTATCCCAGACGCTTCGATTCAGCCCCAACACTAGGTGGAGGGAAATGAGCGGAGGGCGTTGGCTTATACATCGCAAAGGCGGACGGCTTGGCGCAGCCCTTCCAGCGGGTTGCGAGTAGGGATGAACTCCTGCCCCACATAACCCTCGTATTTCAGATCGAGCAGCTTTCGCAGGATCGGCGGATACTGGATCTCCTGGCGATCATCCAACTCGCCCCGGCCTGGGTTGCCGGCGACGTGGATATGACCCAACAGATCCTTGCACTGGTCGAGTCGGCGGATCACGTCGCCGTGCATGATCTGCACATGGTAGACGTCGAAGAGCAACTTCACTCGCTCCGAACCCACGCGGCGAATCACGCCGGCGAGCCAATCGAGGTCGTCCCCCTGATAGCCGGGATGCCCCTTCATCGGATGCGAATCGTCGCGCGTGTTGAGATGCTCGACGCAGACCGTGACGCGTTTCTTCTCCGCATACGCAGCCAGATCGCGCAGGGCGCGAACCATGTTGTCTGCCCCTTCTGTGCGGCTGATCTCTTCGCTCTTGGGGTTCTCCGGATCGCGCCACTTGAATCCCGAGAAGGCGATCACATTCGGGAAACGAGCATCCGCACACGCATCCATCATCTTTTTCGTGCGGTCGATCACCTCCTCATGAAAGCGGCGATTGTTTAGCCCGCGCATGAAGGGGGCGCCAGGCATGCCGTTGGGAGCCATCGCGCAGACGAGGCCATGCTTCTTCAGCGCGTCCCATCCTTCGGGACCGATCAATTCGATCGAAGGGCAGCCGAGTTGGCGAGCGACTTCGCAGAGACGTTCCAGGTTCCAGCGTTCGCCGGCCGCATTGAAGCACCAGTAGGCGATCGACTGCTTGATGCGGCCATTCGCCGCGACCCGGCCCTCTTGGGCGACGGCCTCCGAGGCGCCGATCGCCGAGACGGTTCCCGCGGCCGCCAGACTCTGCAACAGATGGCGACGATTTAGTTGGCTCATGGTGTTTCCTCTTCGCGGACTGAGATGCGGAAGATTCGTAAACTGGCCGACACCATCATTACATGAGAAACCGGCGCGGCGCCACGGAATCCCGGCCGCGCCTCCGAGAGGGAACCATGGCGGAAACCATTCTCCAGTTCGGCACCGGTCGATTCCTCCGCGGCTTCGCCGACTTCTTCGTTCACGAAGCCAATGAGGCGGGACAAAACGTCGGCGGCATCGTCGTCGTGCAATCGACCGCCGGCGTGCGAGCCGAGGGACTGAAGGGGCATGACGGCTACCACCTCGCCCTTCGCGGCTATGAGGATGGCCAGGTCATCGATCGCACGATCAACATCCGCAGCATCAGCCGTGCACTCGAGGCGGGGAAGGACTGGGCGGCTGTTCTCAAGTTTGGCGCCTTCGCGGACCTCAAGTGGATCTGGTCGAACACGACGGAAGTGGGGCTGGCACTGGATGAACAAGACACGCTGACCGACGATCCGCCGCGCTCGTATCCCGCGAAGCTGACCCGCGTGCTCTGGGCGCGATTCCAAGCCGGCAAGCCCGGCGTGCCCGTTTTGCCTTGCGAACTCATCGAAAACAACGGCGTCGTCCTGCACAATCTGGTTCGCGATCAGGCGAACCGATGGAAGCTGCCCGCCGACTTCCTCTCGTGGCTTGAAGTCGAATGCGTTTGGCTCAACAGCCTCGTCGACCGTATGGTGCTCGGCGCCCCAGCCGATCATCCGCTCTACGGCAAAGACCCCATGCTCATCATGGGCGAACCGTATGCTCTCTGGGGCATCGAAAAGCCGAAAAACCGGCCGTTCGATTTCATCAAGCATCCGAAGATCGAGATCGTGGACGACCTGACCCCCTACTACCTGCGAAAGGTCCGCATCCTCAACGGCATTCACACGGCGATGGTCGGCAAATACATGCCGAAGGGTTTCGAGACGGTGCAGCAAGTGATGAAGGACCCCGCCGCCCTCGATTGGGTGCTGGGCCTGCTCTACGAGGAAATACTGCCTGCCATCGCGTACCGCGTGCCTGATGTCGCCCGCTTCGCGAGGCAGACGCTGGACCGTTTCCAGAATCCGTTTCTCGCCCACAAACTGAGCGACATTGCCGCGAAACATGAGGCGAAGCGGAAAGTGCGGCTGGAGACGACCATCAGCGAATACGGGAAACTGTTCGGCAAGAAGCCGGTGAAGCTGCTGGAAGCGATCGAGTTTACGCCAACCTGATCCGTCCGGCCCCCCCGAGGAAGCGGTGCATCATCTTGTTTCAGACTGCAAGTCCCAGGATAATCGCAGCGCACGGTGGCGATGCGTCCTAGGTAGCCCTCTCGCTCCGCGAGAGGTAAGCGGCAGCGAAGTTTGCAACGGCATGGCATGCAACCGCTTACCTCTCGCGGAGCGAGACTGCTACATTGGCTTCGCTGCACAAACGGACGAAGGCCGAGCGATTTGGGTTTGCTCGGCCTTCGTGATTCGATCGGACGCGCCGGTCAGATCGCTTTTTTGACGGTCTCGTCCATCTTCGCGCCGGATTCGCGGTAGTAGAGGGGGAGATAGCGGTAGTAGACCTCAAGCGTCAACAGGTTGAGAGAGGTCGCCATCAGGCGGCCGCCGGTGGCGGTCCAGGGGTCTCCGGGCATCGGGGCCCAGCTGCCTTCGACGGCTCCGGTGCTCTGGGTCTTCACCAGGTGTTCGCGCATCTTGCCGTTCCAGTCCTTCCAGGCCTGACCGCCGAAGTGGTGCATCACCTGCGTGGCGTAATAGTAGTAGTAAGCATTTTTCGTAACGTCCGGTTGGCTCGGCTTGATGTGGGCGTCGATCGCCTTGATCATGCGGAGGTTTTGCGGGCCCCACGATTGCAGGTACTGACGGCAGAGCAGGCCGACTGCGGTCATGGTCGGGGTGGCGTTCTCGGCGCCGACGTAGGCGTAGCCTTCGTTGTTCGTGTTGCAGACGCTGTCGAGGTAACGCTGAGCCTTGCGGATGGTGACGGCGGGAACGTCGAGGCCGGCCATCATGCCGCTCTTGAGAGCCATGACCTGCCAGCCGGTGACGGAGAGATCGCCCGCTTCGCCTGGCTGATAGCGCCAACCGCCGCCTTCGTTTTGAGCGAAGATGATGTAGTTGAGCCCCATCTGAGCGGAACGCCGCAACATCGGATCCTGGCTGAGGCCATACGCTTCGCACATGGCGATGGCCGCGAGCCCGTGGCCGTACATGCCGCCGCCGAAGTTGCCGTTCTTCTTGTCTTGAATGCGAATCAGGTAGAGCAGCGCCCTTTCGACCGGCTTGTCGTAGGGGTTCGGCTCCTTTGCGGTGCCCGGCTTATGGGTCTTGCCCGCGGCCAGCAGCGGCAGCAGGCCAAATGCGGTGCCGGCGGTGGGGTTCGCCTGGTTCCCCTTGTTGGGGTAGTTGCCGTCGAGCGACCAGCTGCCGTCCGGATTCTGCACCCTCACGAGCCATTTGAGACCCTTGGTGACAGCCGCCTCGGAAGCACCGGTGCCGCCGCCTTCCCGCAGCGCCTTTTCGCGAGTCGCTCCGGATCGGCCGAAAAAGCTGCCCGCCAGCGGCAAGCCGCGCGGGTTGTAGCCGCCGGCAACGCCGGCCATGTTCGAAGTATTGGTGATCATCCCATCAATGGCTCCGCCAGTCCCTTTCGAGCCGAAGCCGCCGGGAGCGGGAAGGTTCGTGGGGGCCGCGGCCATGTCGCCGTTGTGGATGCCGACCGCTTCGTTCGGATTGACAAGCCCGGGGACCGATACGTCTGCCTTGCGATCGACGTTGTAGTTGATGTCGGTGTCGAACTCGGTCGCCGCCGGATCAACATCTGCAGTCAGGAACGGATCCTTCTTGATGTCTTCGTTGTTTTCGGTGACGAGCGGAGTCTCATCCTTCGTTTGTTCGACCTGCTTCTCGGCGCCCGCGGAGGGGGCCAAGAGAATGAAGAGCCCGAAGAGGACGCCATGGAAGACGAGGCTGAAGAGAGCTGCCGGCGCGAGCCGAAACAGGTTCTTCATTTCCGAAGGGACCATATCGTGCGCGACGACGACGGCCTGACGTGGGCTTTTCGGAGCTGCGGTAGACATGTTCACCTCGACCGATGTGTCGGAACCAATGCTCGTTCCGCTGAAGCTATTATGGAAGACACCTTGGACCGAATGCAACTTAAATCGATCTCAATCACACGTTTCCTGGAGGCGTCGGCGACCGAACCGCTCGTTCGGCCGCTTCCATCGCCTCGATCGTGCTCTGCGCCTGGATATCAACCAGCTTGGCCCGCGTTCGATCGTCGGTGCGGCGAAACCAGCGATTGATCGCCAGCATCACCACCGTCACGGCGCCGACCAGGCACGCGGCGATCAAAAGCGACGTGATCGAAAACGGCGTCGTTGCGGCCGCTTCCTCGTCCGCGAGTTCCTTCGCCTCCATCGTCCGCACCGTTGCGCCGATCAGCAACGGGCTGACATGGTCTTTGCCGTCGCCGCCGCGATACTTCACCTTCTTGATGAAGTAGCCGTGGAAAACGACTTCCTCCCGCATCTGCTCGGCCGGCTTCAAGTTCTTCGGCAGCGTGACGAACTGAATGCAATAGGGGGTCGCCCCCTTCGTTTGGCCGAAAACCCAGCCCTCATACAGATGCAGCACGCCCTCTTTTTTCGCATTCAAGGTTGCGTCCAGCTTTTCGAGCTTCACCAGCTGGCCGCGAACCGTGACGACCTTGCCGCGATGCTTCTGCGGGGCGTTCCACAGGTGGGAGAAGAAGATGTATTTGTTCTCCTCCGCGCTCTTCACGAACGCCTCAGCGGGCGTCTGCGACGCGTAAACCAGTGCCTGGCCGTACAGGTTGTAGGTCGCTCTGTCATCCTTGGGGATTTCGTTCGGCAGTTTGCCCACGAGCCGCGGCATCGCGGTGTTGTCTTTGATCAGGCCCAACCATTCCTCGTTGAGCGACGGCGCCACATCGGAAATCGTCGTCAGCTCATCCCAAATCAGATACGCCTTGCCCACTTCCCGATGTGCGGCCGCCATCCAAGGCTGGTTGCCCATGCCGATGATGCTGGCCGCGACGCCCGCCTTGGTCCGGTCCTTGGCGAACCAGAACTCCGAAATCTCCGGCTCCGGCGTGGGTTGCGCCGACGCGGGGGAGACCAAAGCGGTCAGCCAACACGCCATGGCCAAGCGCAAGGTGTTCCTGAGCATGGGCATCATCGGGTTTGGACGCATCGAGGTGAACAAAGTTCCGCAAAATCGCGGTCAGCGACTCGCGCCGGGAGCGACGAAGGCCACATTCCGGCAGCCTGCCCCCTTACACACATCGTACACGCGCAGGACGAACTGGTGTTGCAGATTGCCGTCGCCGACGATGCGAATCGTCTCGAGCGACTCGCCTTGCTTCAGTTTCTGGTGCAGCTTGCGAAGGCCATCCTCAAGTCCCGTGTCGGCGTCGACGATGGTAGGGGGAGTCGCGTCTTCGGTCCGCTTCAACAAAATCCGCCGCGGCTGGCCATCATGCAGGCCGCCTTCCGTCTGGCCCGCTTCGACCGCCTGGATCGTGACGACGGCGGATTCTTCCAAGATGGGCCCCTCGCCGCCAATCTCAGGCTCGCCTCCCAGCCCAATGGCCGGGGGCGGGGCGGCCAGCAAGCCGTGCACATGTCCCTCGAGAGCCGAGGGGTTGTAGGTCATGATGAAGAAGGCTAACAGCTGAAATGCCATGTCGAGAAACGGCGTGATGATGACGGCAAGGTTGACCCCGCCTTCGCCGGACGCCGTGATGCGACGATGAGAGCGCATGCGACTTGCCTCCGAATGTTCGCCTCTGCACTAGCCCGATGCGTCAGCGAGTGATACCGTCAACCCTCGCTGAGGCATCGGGCTAGTGCGCGACTGCAAGCCGAGGATTCATTCTGGTCAAGGATTGCGTGGCTTCGCGGCGGGGGCCACGAACGAGACATTCTGATACCCCGCCCCCTTGCACACGTCGTAGACCTGCATCACGAATTGGTGCTTCAGCTCGCCGTCTCCTTCGATGCGGATGTTTGCCTTCACCGCACCCTTGGCGCCTTCCTTGAGCTTGCGCTCCAGTCCCTTCAACTCCTCTTTGAGGCTCACATTTCCATCCACCACACGTGTGGCAGCCGTATCCTCGACTCGCTTCAGCAGGATTCGGCTCGGTTCGCCATCGACGCGGTCTCCTTCCGGCTGCCCCGCAAGCACCGATTTGACGGTGACGATTGTCGTTTCCGTCAGATCGATGTCGTCCACCGAGGTGAGCGGATCGGGGTCTTCCTTTACGTTCTTGTCGTTCTTGTTGACGGTCGCGACCTTCGAAGGCGGAACGAGCGCGCCATTGATGTGCCCCTCAAGAGCCGAGGGGTTGTAGGTCATGATGAAGAAGGCGAGCAGCTGAAACGCCATGTCGAGAAACGGCGTGATGATGACGGCGAGATTCACGCCGCCTTCTTCCGTATGTCCCATGCGGCGACGACTCATAATGCACCCAATTCGATTGAATTTCGCATTCTAAATTGTGAATTCCTAATTCCAAACCCACTGGCTTGCTCATTCGAAATTCGAAATTAAGAATTTAAAATTCGAATTTAACCCGCTTTCGTCATCACCCGAAGCTGCCAATGCACGAACCCTGCTTGTTTGCAGGAATCAAGCACGCTCCAGACGTCGCGGTAGCGGCAATTCTGGTCGGCTCGCAAAACGATCACGATTTTGGTCGGGCCCTTGTTCCCCTTGTCGCGCGACGCCCGTTCCAGCTCGACTCGTTCTCGCGTCAGAAAGACCTTCATCTTGCCCGGCGTATCCAGAGCGTAGTTGCTGAGCGTGCCGACGAGATCCCCCTTGAAATTGAGATTCAAAAAAAGGAACTCCTCGGCCGTGTTGTCGAGCGGGGTGGCGTTCTGCGCCACCGGCAGAATAATTTCGTCGGCGAACTGATCGACGCGAACGAAGTTGACCGTGATCATGAAGAACATGATCAACTGCAATACCAAGTCCAAGAGGGGGGTAAGATTTGGATCTGACCCTTCTGCCCCTGCGCTTGCTGACATAGGACACCAATTTCAAATTGAAAATTTCGGATTGCAAATTGAAAGCTAGTGCATCAGTTATGCAATCCGAAATTTGCCTCGTTGTCTTTTCAATTTGCAATTCGAAATTTGCAATTCGAAATTAGCTTATGCTGTCGGCGCCGGGGTCTGCTTCTTCGAGTTGTGGTACATCTGCGTCAGCAGGTCGTCGGCCAGGTTGCTGGTGTGGTGCGAGATCGAGGTAAGGCGGTTCTTGAAGAAGCTGTAGAAGAAGATCGCCGGCACCGAGACGGCCACGCCGACGAGCGTCACGACGAGGGCATGCGAAATTTCCCCGGCCAGTTCCTGGGGATTCGCCGCCTTTTCCGAGGTTCCGAGCTTGTAGAAGGCGCCGATCATGCCCGATACCGTGCCGACCAACCCGAGCATCGGGCCAAGGGTTCCGATTGAAGCAAGATAGCTGATGAGGCCTTCCTTGCTGGCCTTGATCGTTTCCACCATGCCGATCATCGCTTCACGGGCATCCTCGATGCCGTATTGCAGCCGGCCCATCCCGGCGGTCATCACGCGGGCGAGGAATGAGGTGTCGTTCTTGCAAAGCTCGAAGGCTTGCTTGAATTGCCGTTTGTTGACGAGCCCCGTGAATTCGTTGACGAAATCCGGATTCATCGCTTCGCTGAGCTTCAAGTCGAACAGAAGCACGATGATGAGCGCCACCGTGCCGATGGACACGACGAGGAAGATGATCCCGAACAGCCAACCGATCGACTGGAAGAAGTGAACGAAGCGGTTGGGCTGCGACTTCGTCTTCGCCCCCTCGTCTGCTCCATCCTTCTTTTCCTCGGCCGGCGGATCGTTATCCTGAGCGCGGGCGGAAGTGGGGGTGGAAGCAAGCAATCCGAAAACGAACAGCATGACGAGGGCCGGGATCAAGTATCCCTTCAGGTCCGCAAATCGAAGCATGGAAATTTTCCCTAATGTGTTCCGCAGAGGGGGATTGGAACCTGCTCTCGAGGTCCGACCATCGTGCTGCGTGCCATCCCGATTGGGCGACGGAAGTGGGCGTTCGTCGCGAATCCTCATGATGCCAGACGACGGAAGCCGGTTCAAGCGCATTCTCCAGTCTTCCTCGTCCGCCCGCTAGGCATCCTCATCAAGTTCGATCCATTCGGCAAGTCCGGCCTCCACCATTTCCTTGCCGCTGACGTATCGGCCCCGTTCGGTCCACTCGCGATACTGCTTCTCCGCCTGGCCGAACAAGCGCCGCTGAAAGTCGTCGATTTCCTTCTCGAGAGCCTCGAAATGCTTGGCCCAGTGGACCGCCTCGCGCGACCCGACTCTCTTTTCGCTTTCCCAGCGCATCTTGTGAAACAGGAGCGTGCTGTAACGCGTCACATATCGCTTCTTGCACGCCGCCAGGACGAGCAAGGCGGCCGACGAGCACTCGCCGAGAACCACGCCGGTGCAGGTCAGTTTCCGCAAACGGATGAGCGTGGTGACGGCCACGGAGCCGTAGACGCTGCCTCCTTGCGAATCGATGTAGAAGACGCATTCGCCGCGCGTCGGCGTTTCGAGCAGCGACTGAATCGCGTCTTCTTCCCAATCGTCCACCTCGCCGACGAGTGCGATTTCCGTCGGCTTCTTCCGCGACTTGGCCATGGATCCCTATCTCGACCGCAACTTGCTGGATCGAGACATGATAGCGTTTCCCCGCGAACCCGTTAGCGGTTCCGGCTCCCCTCTCCCCTTGGGGGAGAGGGGCTGGGGGTGAGGGGTAAGAGCGTGCAGAGATTTGTCGATCCTCGCCAAGCCCCAGGGTAAGCGCTAGCGCACCCTGGGGATCCTTCCGCGGACTGCGGACTGATCCCCAGGGTGCGCTGCGCTTACCCTGGGGCTTGGTGCAGTACCAGCCGAACCAAATGCGCGCGCGCCGATACAATGCCGTCCGACGCATTCGTCGCACCGCACTCCCGTTTGGTTCCACGTTTTTCCTTCACTGCGGAAAGTCAACATGCTCCCGGGCTGGTCGCAACTCGAAATCGGCGGAAAGAAGGCGGACGTCTTCACTCCCCCATCGCGACCCCAACTCGGCGCCCTCTTCTTGCACAACATTCATCTCGAAACCCTGGCCACCAATCTCACCTACACCGCGATTCTGACGCAACGAAACATGGCCTGCGTTTGCCCGCATGGCCAGCATTCCTGGTGGCTCGATCGAGTCTGCCCCGAGTTCGATCCCACGCTGACCGCCGAGAAACATCTCCTCCAAAACGTCGTCCCCTTCTTCGGATCCCGCTGGAACATCCCCTCGCGCAGCGTCAGCGTCTTCGGCATCAGCATGGGCGGACAGGGCGCGCTGCGGCTCGCGTTTCGGAACCCGAAATTGCTGCCCGTCGTCGCGGGCATCGCCCCCGCTATCGACTTTCAAGACGCCCACGGCATGGGCTTCGCGCTGGACGACATGTTCGACAGCAAGGAGCAAGCGCGGCAAGACACCGCGACCATGCACATTCACCCCTACGACTATCCGCCGCACGTCTTCTTCTGCATCGATCCCAGCGACCAGGATTGGTACCGCGGCAACGACCGCCTCCACGAAAAGCTCGGCGCCCTCGGCGTGCCGCACACGATCGACTTCACCACGACCGGCGGCGGCCACACCTGGGAATACTTCAACCGCATGGCGGAACCCACACTGCGATTTCTGGCCGAAGGGCTGGAGAAAGAAAGCCGGCGACTGCTGTGATTGATATGTGCCGAGTAACGCGTATGACTTGGTGGCTTGGGTGGCACGCCCTGAACGTAGTGAAGGGCGTGGAAACGGTGCTGACGCAGCATCCAGTTTGCAGTCAGTTTTCGGAAGCTTCACCACGCCCTTCACTACGTTCAGGGCGTGCCACCCAATCAGATCGCATGAAAGGGGCCTACTTCCGTTGCCGGTCGTAGAGCCAGGTCAACTCCGCGAGGCGGTCCAACGTTGAAGGTTGCAGTTGCTGCGGTTCGCAACGCCAGGCCCAGTTGCCGAGTGCTTTGCCCGGGAAATTCATGCGGGATTCGCTCCCCAGATTGAGCACATCTTGCAGCGGGACCACGGCGACGTTCGCGACCGATTCCCATGCCAGACGGATCATGTCCCACGCGATATCGTCGCCGCCGCGGGCGAGATAACGCCGCACGAAATCCTTCTCATGGCCCGGAGCGGCCGCGTACCAGCCACGCGTCGTGTCGTTGTCGTGCGTGCCCGTGTAGACCACCGTCCGATGCTCGTAGCTGTGCGGCAAATACATGTGATGCGGCTCGCCGCCGAACGCGAAATGCAGCACCTTCATCCCCGGCAAGTCGAACTGCTTCCGCAATGCATCGACCTCCGGCGTGATTAGGCCAAGATCCTCCGCGATGATCGGCAACCCGCGGAAAGCCGTGCCTACCTTGGTAAGGAAGTCGGCCCCCGGCGCCTTCACCCATTTGCCCGTTTTCGCCGTCTGGCTGTCGGCAGGTACTTCCCAGTAGGACTCAAACCCGCGGAAGTGGTCGAGCCGAACCACGTCCACCAACTCGAAGGAAGCCCTGAGGCGGGCAATCCACCACGAGTAACCCGTGTTGGCCATCGCGTCCCAATCGTAGAGCGGATTGCCCCACAATTGACCGTCGGCGTTGAAGTAATCCGGCGGAACGCCCGCAACGACCGTCGGCTGGCGTTCCTTGTTAAGTTTGAAGAACTGAGGATTCGCCCACACGTCCGACGAATCGCCGGAGACGAAGATCGGCAGATCGCCGATGATGCGGATGTTCCGTTTCTGGGCGTAGTCGCGCAGCCAACCCCACTGGCGATAAAAGAGGAACTGGCGAAATGCGTGCAGGCCGACGCTGGTTTCCAGTTCGCGCTTGGCGGTCTCAAGTGCCTTCGGTTCGCGGAGCCGTAGCTCCTTCGGCCATTGCAGCCAGCCGGCCCCGCCGCGTGCGTCCTTGATCGCCATGAACAGAGCGTAGTCGTCGAGCCAAACGGCTTCGCGCTTGCGAAACGCCTCGAAGTCGCCCGTCAACTTATTGCCGCGTCCTTTGCGAAAGTTGTCCCAAGCTTTGGCGAGAAGCTGATTCTTGAAGGGAATGACCTTGTCGTAATCGACCTTCGGCCCGGAAGAAAACGACACGGCGAAATCGGACTCGTCCACAAGGCCGTCGTCGCGCAGACCGAGCGGGCTGACGAGAACGGGATTGCCTGCGAACGCGGAAAATGCCTGATACGGAGAATTGCCGAATCCCGTCGGCCCGAGGGGCAGGATCTGCCACCAGGAGATTTTCGCCCGATCGAGCGTGTCGATCCACGCATAGGCCCCTGGTCCCAGGTCGCCGATGCCGAAGGCGCCGGGAAGCGAGGTGGGATGCAGCAAAACGCCTGCGGATCGAATCGAAAGCGGATCGTTGCTCGCGGACATGCGTGTTGGCTCCGAAAAAGCGTTCGCCATTAGCTTATATGGCCGCCCCGCATCGTCAGAGCCCGAGCGACGGCGAGGGTTTCGCAGAGATGCGGGAAACGGCTTCACGCATCATCCGGCTTCTCTGCGAAACCCTCGCTGGCGCTCGGACTTTGACCGGCGATTCGCTTGGCAAGATTTGTGCCGATGCGTTATGATGCGTCAGCCGCAAGCCAATCGCCAAGGGGGGCGAAACGCCGACGGTCCCGCCCAGACGACGTTTCTCGTCATCAACACGCCGAATCGACTCACTGCTCGGCGATCGGAGTTTCGCGATGGCTCGTCCCGATCCGCAACTCGGATGCAGCGAACTACAGCGCACTGCACTACCTTCTCGCCGAAGCTTCCTGAAAGCGGGCGTTCTCGGCGCCGCGGGGCTTTCGCTGTCCGACTTGCTGCGAACGGAAGCAAGAGGAGCCGGCGCCGGTCGGCCGACCCGCAATCCGTCCGTCATCATCCTTTGGATGCGAGGCGGGCCCAGCCATATCGACATGTGGGACCCGAAGCCCGATGCCCCTGAAGAGTATCGCGGCGAGTTCGGCGTCATCCGCTCCCGTGTGCCGGGGATCATGCTTTCCGACATGCTGCCGCAGTCGGCCCGGATCATGGACAAGTGGTCGATCGTCCGCAGTCTGCATCATCATGATGCGGGCCATTCGACGGGCGATCAAATTTGCTTCACCGGCTACAACACCGGCCCGAATCCTGATGAAAACATTTACCCCAGCATCGGCTCGATCGTGTCCCGGCAGATCGGGCATCTGACGCCGGAACTGCCTGCATACGTCATGATTCCGCGAGTCGTTCCGGGCGCCGGCGCGGCTTATCTGGGCGTCGCCCATCGCGCCTTCGAAA
The DNA here is from genome assembly GCA_019748295.1 of Gemmataceae bacterium. Lineage (GTDB taxonomy): Bacteria > Planctomycetota > Planctomycetia > Gemmatales > Gemmataceae > JAIEPT01. Next base: position 17,629 of record JAIEPT010000084.1, read on the forward strand.
CGCAGGCGGATCCCGCGAATCCTGGTTCGTTTCGCTTGCCGAACTTTTCGCTGCCGCAAGGCGTGACGCTCGAGCAACTCGGCGATCGCCGCGGCCTGCTTCGCAGCTTCGATGCGATTCGCCGCGATGTGGATGCGTCCGGGCAAATGACCGCGCTCGATCGCTTTTCCTCGCAGGCGTGGGACATCCTCACGTCCTCAGCCGCTCGCAATGCCTTCGATCTCGACAGCGAGCCGCAGCATGTCCGCGAACGCTACGGCTTCATGCCCGCCTACGATCCGAAAGCCTCGAACCGTTGCGGCGCCCCCGCATGGAGCCAACGCATCCTCCTCGCTCGCCGATTGGTGGAAGCGGGCGTGCGGCTCGTGACCGTGGACCTTCGCTGGTGGGACACGCATGTGAAGGGTTTCGAGTCATTGCGAGATGGATTCTTGCCGCGCTGGGACCAGGCCTACACGGCGTTGATCGAAGATCTCGAACAACGCGGGCTGCTTGAATCGACGCTTGTTCTCGCCTGGGGCGAGTTCGGCCGCACGCCGCGCGTGAACAACGACGCGGGCCGCGATCACTATCCCGGCGTTTTCAGCGCCGCCCTAGCGGGTGGTCCGGTAAAAGGCGGCCGCGTCGTCGGCGAATCGGATTCGCGCGGCGCCTTCCCGCGGGCCAATCCCAAGTCGCCGCAAGACGTGCTTGCCCTCGTCTATCGCCACCTCGGCATCGACATCAACACGCATTACCTCGACGGCGCCGGCCGCCCGATCCAGGTGTTGCCGTTCGGCAAACCGATTGACGAATTCTGCTAGCGCCGGTGCGGTTAGCCGCGACGCGCAGCGGAGCGCGGACTGCTTGCCATCCGATCGCTGGGTGCCCTGTCCGCGCTCCGCTGCGCGTCGCGGCTAACCTTCGGAGACGCTTATGAAACTGCCGATCTCGCTCATCGCCGTCGCCACCATGACAACATCGCTGCTGGCATTTGCCGAAGCGCCGTCGAGGGATGCCCCGTTCAACACGTTCTCAATCGTCGCCTACGATGCGGACCGGCAGGAATGGGGAGTCGGCGCCGCCTCCAAAGTGCTTGCGGTGGGAGTCGGCGTGCCGTGGGCGAAAGCGAATTGCGGGGCGATCGCGACGCAGTCGGCAGCGAATACTACCTACGGCCCACGCGGACTCGAGATGCTCGGCAAGGGAAACAGTGCCGCGGAAGTCGTCAAACGACTTACCGATGAAGACGAAGGACGCGACATTCGCCAAGTCGGCATCGTCGATCGCGAAGGCAAGGTCCATGCCTTCACCGGCAAAGGATGCAGTTCCTGGTGCGGCGAAAAGGTCGGCAAAAACTACGCCTGCCTCGGCAATTTGCTCGCCGGCAAAGAAGTGGTCGAGGCGATGGCGGACGCATTCGAGAAGACGGAAGGGCGACTCGCCTGGCGGATCATGGCCGCCATGGAAGCCGGCGACAAAGCCGGCGGCGACAAACGCGGCAAACAATCCGCAGCCATCCTGATCGTCCGCGAAAAGGGCGGCTACCGCGGATTCGACGACCGCGCCGTCGATCTCCGCGTGGACGATCACAAGGAACCCATCAACGAATTGAGCCGCATCCTCGCCTTGCGATTTCCCCGCAAGGCGAAGTGACAGAACTTTGCGGTCGCAGGTCCCACTGTAGGGAACGCCCTCCGTGGCGTTCCGCCTGACTGGACGCGTCCGAGTCCCGAGTGTCCACATTCCACGATCCCCGCGTGCGGCTTGGCGATCGAACGCCGCGGATCGCTAAGCCGCAAGCGGTAGACCTGCACGAACGACTCTTGAGGAACACCATGAAGGTCGTTCCGCTATTTCTTCGAAAACCCGCGACTCGTGAGCCACGCGAGGCAGCGGTCGGGCCAGCTTGAGTACGGCAAATCCGCCGGGCCAAGTCCCAGGCCGTGGCGGCCCTTCTCGTAGATGTGCATCTCCGAGGGCACCTTGTGCTTCTGCAGCGCCATGTAAAACAGGATGCTGTTTTCAGGCGGTACCGCGGTGTCTTCGGAGGTGTGGATCAGAAACGTCGGCGGCGTTTCCTTGGTTACGCGTTTTTCGTTGCACAGGCTGTCGACCAATTTCGGATCGGCGTCTTTTCCCAGCAAATTGTTCCGCGAGCCGCCGTGGGCGAAGGGGCCCGTAAGCGTGATGACCGGATACATCAGGACGCCGAAATCAGGCCGGCTGCCTTGGCGATCGATCAGGTCTTTCGCTTCGGGATCCCCTTTGTCGAATTGCGTCAGCACGGTGGAAGTCAGATGCCCGCCCGCGGAGAAGCCGAGGATGCCGACCTTCTGCGGGTCGAGCTTCCAATCCGATGCATGATGCCGCACATGGCGGATCGCCCGTTGCGCGTCGTGCAGTTGCGTGGGATAGCGATACTTGGGGCCAAGGCGATATTTCACTACGACGGCGAAGATGCCGTTTTTGTTGAGCCATTGCGCGATCTGATGCCCTTCGTGGTCCATCGCCAGCGCCCCGTAGCCGCCGCCAGGGCAGACGACGACGGCGGTCCCGGTGGCGATTTCCGCAGGGGCGGGATAGACCATGATGCCGGGAATATCGCCCGCATCTTTCCCCTGAGCGCCGGGAGCGCCATCGGGCCAAAGGGGCTGGACGGCCGGTGGGGGCGAATCGTCTTTCTTTTTCGCAGGCTGGGCATGGACGAAAGAGGGCAGGGCGATCACGATCGCCATCAGCAGGCATCGACGCAACATCATGTTTCCTCGTGCGGGGTTGAGAAGGGCTTCAGAAGAATCCGCCTCGCCCCGTCAGGCAAGCGAAAAACGGGGAAAACCGCGGTATAACGGACTGCACCCTTTTCGCGTCGCAGGAATCGCGTCATGTCCGAGCCGTGGGCAATGCTGAGTGGCCGATGGTTGCCGCAATCGCAGGCAACGCTGACGCTGCACGATGCCGGCTTCGTCATGGGCGCCACAGTCACCGACATGCTGCGAACCTACGGAGGCACGCTGTACCGATGGGCCGATCACCTGGCGCGTTTCCGCGCTTCGTCGTCGGCTGCCCAAATCGAGGTGCGTCCCAGCGACGAGCAAATCACGGCATGGGCGAGCGAACTCGTGCAGCGGAATCGGATGAGCGGAGAGTTGTGCCTCGTCCTTTTCGCGACGCCGGGGCCGATTGGTTTTTATCTGGGCGAACCCGGTTCCGTCGGCGAAGGCGAACCGACCTTCGGCATGCACACATTTCCGCTTCCGGTCGAACGCTTCCGGAAAACGATTGCGGAAGGGGCGATGTTGATGGTCCCCTCCGTGCGAGCGGTATCGGCCGCAAGCGTCGATCCGCACATCAAGCAACGCAGCCGTATGCACTGGTGGCTCGCGGATCGCGAAGCACGGCAACGAGGGCTGGGCGTGCAAGCGCTCTTGCTGGATGAGGAGGGGTACGTCACCGAAACCGCCGCTGCGAATTTGGTCGTCGTTCAACGGGGCACATTGCGGACGCCGCGACGGGAGCGAGTACTGTCCGGCATCAGTTTGCTCGCATTGATGGAGTTGGCGGCAGCGGAAGGACTCGATATTGAGGAAGCGGACCTGTCGTTCGACGAAGTGCTGAAAGCGGACGAACTGTTGCTCACCAGCACGCCCTATGGGGTCGCCGGGGTGCGGCGATTCGAGTTGCAGGAATTTATGTATCCAGGGCCGATGTTCGTCCGCCTGCGGGATGCGTGGAGCCGGCAACTGGGGCGGGACATGCATGCGGAGTTCAGGTGATACGGTCCCGCCCGCTGGCGAGCAGCCGCTGTTAGGCGGCTGGTACTACATCCGCAAAAGTCTCGTCATCCACAGACAGGTGACAAGACTCAACCGTCTGTACATGGAGAGACTTGTGCTGACGCTGTACCAGCCGCCTAACAGCGGCTGCTCGCCAGCGGACGCCGTGATCACATCCGCTGCGCTCGTTGGCGCAGCCAATGGTCCGCGAGCACGATCGCGAACATCGCTTCGCCCATCGGCACGAAACGCGGCAAGAGACATGGGTCATGGCGGCCCTTCGTCACGATCTCCGTCGCTTCGCCGTTGCGGTCCACCGTCTTTTGCGGCTGCGGCAAACTGCTGGTCGGCTTGATCGCGACGCGGCACACGATCGGCATGCCGCTCGAAATGCCGCCGAGCATGCCGCCGTGGCGGTTGGTTTCCGTTTTCGGCCCGCCGGGCGCGGGCACGAACAGGTCGTTGTTCTCGCTGCCGCGCATGCGAGCCGCGGCGAAGCCGGCGCCGTACTCGAAGGCCGTTACCGCCGGTAGCGACAGCATCGCCTTGGCGAGGTCCGCCTTCAATTTGTCGAACACCGGCTCGCCCAGCCCCGGCGGCACGCCTACGGCGACCATTTCGCAAATGCCGCCGATCGAATCGCGTTCCTTGCGGACCTGTTCGATGAGGGCGATCATCTCGGCCGCCTTCGCGGGATCCGGGCAGCGCACGTCGTTTTGCTCGACTTGCTCCAGCGTGACGGCGGTCGGATCTCCAATCGGCGCCTGAATGTGACCTACCTGCGTCACATAGCCGAGCACGCGAACGCCTTGTTGGGCCAGCAGCTTTTTCGCAATCGCTCCCGCGGCCACCCGGCAAACCGTTTCGCGGGCACTCGATCGCCCGCCGCCGCGGTAGTCGCGGAAGCCGTACTTCTGATCGAAGGTAAAGTCGGCATGGCCGGGGCGATATTTGTCCTTGATGTCGCCGTAGTCATGGCTGCGTTGATCGGTGTTGCGGAAGAGGATGCCGATCGACGTGCCGTCGGTCTTCCCCTCGAAAACACCGGAGTAAATCTCCGGCAAATCCTCTTCCTGCCGCTGCGTCACGATTTTCGATTGCCCGGGCCGGCGGCGCCGCAGGTCGGGGAGCAAATCGTCCACGCTCAGGGGCAGGCCGGCGGGGCAGCCGTCCACGACCAGCAGATAGCCGGGCCCATGGCTCACGCCTGCGGTGGTCACGCGAAACAGTTCGCCGAAGGTGTTGCCTGGCATCGGTCCGTTGGGGTTGGTCGGTGGGACGGGTTGGTGTACGATCAGCGGCGAAAACGCCGTTCCGGTTCATTATCGACGAGGTCCGCGAGACGGCGATGCCAAAAGCGAGGTTCGCAATGCGGTTCCTATTTGCCGCGTGTCTGATCTTCGGCCTGACCGGTTCGCTGCTTTCGCAAGACGAGCCGAAAGAGGCGCCGTCGAAGCTGAAGCTTCGCTACGGGATGGATTTTCAGAATCTCTTTTATCTGCAGGGAACTCCTGAGGAAGCGATGAAGTCGATCGCGAAAGCGGTCGACAATCAACGCCTCGACTACCTGCTCGCGCATCTCAGCGATCCATCGTTCGTGGATCGCCGAGTGGAAGAATACAAGCGCGATCTCGCCCCGTCGCTCAAGGAGACGACCAAGCAGACGGTGGCGTTCGACCGCTTCGTGTCCGACGCCAAACGCCAATTCGACGACGACCCGACGCTGGTGCGCGAGCTGCGCCTGTTCGCGAAACAGGGGGAATGGGACACGAAAGAAGATACGGCAACAGGCACGCTCAAAGGCATCAACCGCAAGGTCTACCTCAAGAAGCTCGAAAACCGCTGGTTCCTCGAAAACCGCCAGCGATAGGCGTTAGGCGAGCGGCAGGAGATAGTCTACCTCCCTCTCCCTCCGGGAGAGGGTTGGGGTGAGGGTGTTTTTTCTCGCGCAACGCCACGTACCACGCCCTCACCCCCGGCCCCTCTCCCGGAGGGAGAGGGGAGAAATGCAGGCCCCGCTCGCCTTAGCCGCGGTCGGGAGGGCGAGGCTCCTGCCGAGCCGGTGTTGCCGAAAAGCCGCAGAAACATTGATTTTTCGGCGGGATTTGATCCCCCGGCTCGGCAGGAGCCTCGCCCTTCCATGTCGTCCCCGTCAAACGTTCGCAAGCACCTCGGCCAGATGGACGGCTCGCACCTTGGCCTCACGGCGGCGAAGACAGCCGGCGATGTTCATGAGGCATCCCGCGTCCGTGGCGATCAGGATGTCGGCCCCCGTCTTTTCCACGAACCCGGCCTTATCCTGCACCATGGCGCCGCTGATGTTCGCGTAGCGGACGGAGAACGAGCCGCCGAAGCCGCAGCATTCGTCGAAGCGTTCGAGGGGCAGCATGGTCAGGCCGCGGACGTGGGCGAGCAGGCGTTGCGGTTCGTCGGTCGCCTTGAGCCCGCGGAGATGGCAGGCCATGTGATAGGTCGCGCGGGCTTCATAGCGGGCGCCGACGTCCTCGATTTTCAGATGATGGACGAGGAATTGAGATAGTTCCCAGGTGCGATCCGCGAAGTTTTGAGCCTTCGCGTGCCAGATTGGGTCGTGGTGGAACAACTCGGGGAACTCGACCTTGATCATGGCCGCGCAGGAGCCGGAAGGCGTCACGATGAGCGGCGAGTCGGCGAAAGCGCGGATGGTATGGCGAGCCAAATCGCGGGCATGGTCGTGATAGCCGCTGTTGAAGTGCGGCTGCCCGCAGCACGTTTGAGCTTGAGGGAAATCGACTTCGATGCCGAGTCGGCGAAGCAGGTTCGCCGTGGCGACGGGGGCCTCGGGGAAGAACGCATCTCCAAGGCATGTGGCGAGCAGCGAGACCTTCACGAAGCGTCAACCTTTCGGGGCGAACTGCTGAAGCGAGTGCGGCGACAAGTCGTTGGTTGAGTACGGAAAGCCTTGCATCGCGGCTGACCTCACGCGGAGCGTGAGGACTACTCTCTACCCTTCGGACGAGTTTGGCGGGGAGAGGATGTCGCGGAGGCGGCGCAGGGCTCGCAGATATCGCATCGACGCGGCGGCTTCGCTTAGCTCCAACGCCTCAGCGACCTGCTGGTTCGCCAGGTGCTCGAAGTGACGCATGAGAAGCACTTCGCGGTCCGTTTCGTCAAGTTGCTCGAGCGCTTGATGCAGCTTCCGCTGAAGTTCCTGCTGGATCGCTTCGGAAGCCGGCGTGCGTTCGGGATCCACCAGCTGGCCGGCGAGTTCGCGGGAGGACTCGTCCACCCAGCCTGGGCGAGCGAGCGGTTGCTCGCGATTCACGCCGCGTTTCTTGGCCTGGTGGTGCCGGCGATGGGCATCGATCAGATGATCTTTCGCGAGTGCCCGAAGCCAAACGTGGAAGGGCATTATGGGCTTTTTCAGGTAATCCTGAAGCCGTTTGCTCGCTTCGAGCATTACTTCCTGAACGACGTCGCTCGCATCGACGCGCTGCACGATGGCGGGATCGAGTCGCAACTCGATCAGTCGGCGGATCGGCTCGCGATGGCGCTGCAGCAAGCGATCGACGGCTTCGTCCTTGCCGTCCTTCGCCTGGGCGAGCAGTTCCTGCGTTTCGTTGGAAATGGGCCACATGCCGAATGTCCTCGGAGGAACGGCTAAGAAGGTTTCGGAGCCGTCCGTTTAGCGTTTCCGCTTGCGGCTTAGCGAGACCTGGGCTTTCTCCGAACGCGAAGCCGCAAGCGGCAGACAGGGGTTTCGAAACAACCTCTAGCCCTTGGCGAACCCTAGATTTCGCAGGATTTCCGAACAACTCGCCGCGCGGTTGAGGCAGTAGAAGTGGATCCCCGCCACGCCCGCATCGAGCAGCTTTTGGCAGATTTCGCTACAGATCGCCACGCCCAGCTTGCGGACGCTTTCGTCGTCGGTCTGAAATTCCTCAAGCTTCCGCCGCATCGGTCCCGGAATCTTCGAGCCGCAGAGCGTGGTGAAACGCTTGATCTGTTCGGCTCCGTGAAAGGGCAAAATGCCGGGCACGATCGGGACCTTCACGCCTCGTTTGTGACGCAGGTAATCCTGCATATCGAGGAAGTCGGACCAGTCGTAGAAGAGCTGCGTGACGAGAAACTCAGCCCCCGCTTCCACCTTGGCGGCCGCGCGGTCCCAGTCGTCGTGCTTGTTGCCGCACTCGATGTGGCCCTCGGGGTAGCAGGCGGCTCCCACGCCGAATTGGCCATGAGCCTTCACGAAGCGGATCAGATCGGCCGCATTGCGGAACCCGCCTTCGGTGGCCTTGAATTCGGTCTGCCCCTTCGGCGGATCGCCGCGGAGCGCGAGGACGTTTTCGATGCCCAGGCCCCGGGCTTCGTCGAGCACTTCGCCAAGCATGTTGCGGGTGGAGCCGACGCAGGTGAGGTGGCTCATCGCCTCGACGCCGAAATCCTTGCGGATACGCGAGCAGATGCGAAGCGTGGTATCGCGGGTGCCGCCGCCGGCCCCGTAAGTCACCGAGAAGAACGATGGCCGCAATTTCATGAGAGCGGGGGCGACGTCGCGAAAGAGAGTTTCCTCGGCCTCCGCGCTTTTGGGCGGAAAGAACTCGAAGGAGATCGTCGGTTCCGGGCGATCGTACAACTCGCGGATGCGCAAAGGAGAAGCCCTAATCATGGGACCAGTGCGTGTGGGGTCTGATTCATTGTAAGGCGAGGAAGGAAGTCGGCGAGACGCTTCGCAAGAGAGTAGATCAGAGAGAGTCGAGAGTAGAGAAGACCGGAAAACCTCTGCTTCTTATCTACTCTCCACTTTCTCTTATCTATTCTCTCGCGAAGCGCGCTCGCCCCTGGGCTTGGGAACCGTAAACTTGACATACCGACTTCTTTCCGAGACCCCTTCGATGGCCACGCCTCGCGTTCTTGTTCTTCGGGCTCCCGGCGCCAATTGCGACGGCGAAACGCAGTTTGCGTTCGAATCGGCCGGGGCGATCGCGGAACGGGTCCATCTGCAACGGCTCCGCGAAAACCCGGCTCTTTTGAACCAATATCAGATCCTCGTCGTCCCCGGCGGCTTCACGTATGGAGACGACGTGGCTGCGGGGAAAATTCTCGCCAACCAGCTCACGTCGTTTCTAAGCGACGCCCTTCGGCAATTTCGGGCGAAGGAAAAGCTGATCCTCGGCATTTGCAACGGCTTTCAGACGCTCCTCAAGGCGGGCCTGATCCTGCCGAGCGACGATGACGGCCCCGTCGCCACCCTCGCCCACAATACGCACGGCCGATTCGAAGACCGCTGGATTCATCTCGAAGCCAATCCCGGCAAATCGATCTTTCTCCGCGGCATCAAACGGCTCTACCTGCCGATCGCGCACGGCGAAGGAAACTTCGTTTGCCGCGAGCCGTGGATCCTGCAAGGGCTGGTTCAAGCGGGCCAGGTCGTGCTCAAGTATTGCGATGGCGACGGCAATCCCGGCACGTTCCCCGTGAACCCGAACGGTTCTTTCGGTCATGTCGCCGGCGTCTGCGACGTTTCCGGCCATGTGCTCGGTCTGATGCCGCATCCGGAACGCCATGTTCTGTCGACGCAGCATCCGCAATGGACCAGGCTCGGGCTGGCGGGTGAGGGCGAAGGCCTGAAGCTCTTCCGCAATGCGGTGGAGTACTTCAACTAGCACGGCTGGTTAGCCGCGACGCGCAGCGGAGCGCGGACAGCGCACCCGGCGATCGCATGGCATTAAGTCCGCGCTCCGCTGCGCGTCGCGGCTAACTATGGATAGGGTGGAGAATTTTCAGGGAACACCGCTTCCGCGTGTTTTGCCACTGGTCCGGCTTGCTCGGCCGGATATACCAGCATTCGCATGGAGTTTGCGTTCGGCCTCGACTTTCGGGTCGGGCTTTTTTTGGGACGAAACTCGTGAAAAGAATCACGATGTCGGCGGAGGCCCGGCCATGTCGCCCGAAGCGGCGTTCGATCTGTCGGTCTACTACCCGATCTTCATCTTCCTTGGGCTTCTGATCGCCTTTTGCATCGGCGTGATGATTGCTGCCCATACCATCGGGCCGGGCCGACGCTCCGCGGTCAAGCTGATGCCGTACGAATCGGGCATGGACCCGATCGGCGACGCTCGGCAACGCTTCGACATCAAGTTCTATCTCGTCGCGATCATGTTCCTGGTGTTCGACGTCGAGTTGCTGTTTCTGTATCCGTGGGCGGTGGTGGCGTATCGCGAGGGAGGGATTCCCGAAGTGCTGCAAGGCCCCGTCTTCTGGTCGGTCCTTACGTTCATCGCCCTCCTCCTTGTGGCGTACATCTACGACTGGCGCAAAGGAGTGTTCAAATGGCGGTAGCCCTGCCCGACGTCATGGTCGGAAAGCTCGACGTGCTCGCCAACTGGTGCCGGGCAAACAGCCTTTGGCCCATGCCCTTCGCCACCGCCTGCTGCGGCATCGAACTTATGGCGACAGGCGCCTCGAAACACGACATCGCACGCTTCGGCGCCGAGGTCATGCGATTCACGCCGCGCCAGTGCGATCTGATGATCGTCGCGGGCCGCGTGGTGATGAAGATGCTGCCGGTGCTCCAGCGCATTTGGCTGCAGATGCCGGAGCCGAAGTGGTGCATCTCGATGGGGGCCTGTGCCTCATCGGGCGGCGTGTTCGATACCTATGCGGTGGTGCAAGGCGTCGATCGCTTCATTCCCGTGGATCTGTACGTCCCCGGTTGCCCGCCCCGGCCCGAACAGCTGCTGCAAGGCGTGATCGACCTGCAAGACAAGATCATGAAGACCGGCACCATCACTGGCCGCGAGTTCGAAGCACGGACCACGTCGGACGGCCCCCGGCCCAACGCCGACATTTTGCCGGACAACGTGGTAACTGCCCCCGGCGACTTCAGCAAGTCCCGGCGGACGGCCTTGAACTAAGAGCCGCGCATGCAGTAAGCGGTTCCGCTTGGCGCCACGCGATCCGCTTACTGCGTGCGCGGCTCCTTGAAACACGACGCGACGAGGCTGCTGCTGAGCCGATGCTGCAAGAAGGCGGCACAAACTTCAACGGAAATGAACGGATCGGCTCGGCAGCAGCCTCGTTAGTCCGAGTGGCGACAAGATTATTATCTTGTCGGTTTGGGTCTGAGGATGATGCTTTCGGCATGAATCCCGACAAGTTAATAAACTTGTCGCCACGAAGGCAGGAGCAAACGATGGCATTCGAAGAGACGGTGCAACGATTGACGGAAGCGATCGGAGCGGACCAAATCCGCACCTCCGAATTTCGCGACAATCGCCGTGTCATCGTCTCGCCGAACAAGCTCTACGCGGTCCTGCAATGCTGCCGCGACACGCTCGGCTTCGACATGCTCTTCGAACAGAACGGCATCGACTACCTGAAATACCCCGGCGCCCGCGACCGCTTCGGCGTCGTCTACGGTCTGCTCAACATGACCACCGGCGAACGCCTCTTCGTGAAGGTGTTCCTCAACGAACCCGACCTGACGCTCCCCTCGGCCTACCCCCTCTGGAAGGGCGCCGAATGGATGGAGCGCGAAATCTACGACATGTTCGGCATCGAGTTCGAAGGCCACCCCGACCTTCGCCGCATCTTGATGCCCCCCGAATTCACCAGCTTCCCGCTGCGGAAAGATTACCCAATGCGAGGCCGCGGCGAACGCCATAACTTCCCTGTGATTACGCGAGCGGAAAGCTGACGGAGAATGTTGAATTGTAAATTTTGAATTTCGAATTGGGTCAAAAGAGGCGGTCTGCTGGTTTGACTAATTCAAAATTCAACATTCAAAATTGAGAATTGTTATGCCGCTTGAAGCTGCGACGCTGAATCGACTGGAAGGGGGCGGAGATCATGAGTATCTCTGGACCCTCAACTTCGGTCCGCAGCACCCGGCCACGCACACCACGCTGCGGCTCATCGTTCAGCTCAGCGGCGAAGACATCGTCAAAATCACGCCGGACATCGGCTTTTTGCACAGCGGCTTCGAGAAGCTCGGCGAAGATCTCGACTACAACCAGTACGTCACGATCGTCGATCGGATGAACTACATCTCGCCGGTCGCGAACGAAATCTCCTGGTTCCACGCCGTCGAAAAGCTGCTCGACGTGCAGATCACGCCGCGTTGTGCGTACATCCGCACGATCATGGCGGAACTGGCCCGCATCAGCGACCATTTGCTGTGTGCCGGCGCCGCCGCCCTCGATCTGGGGGCGTTCACGGCGTTTCTCTACGGCTTCTATCAGCGGGAAGTCATCTACGACATCTACGAGACCGCGTCGGGCCAGCGCTTCCATCCCAGCTACTTCCGCGTCGGCGGCGTGGCTTACGACGTGACCGACGAATGGGTCGCCAAGGTCCGCAACTTCGTCCGCGATTTTCCCAAGACGCATGCCGACATGGTTCGGCTGCTCAACCGCAACCGCATCTTCGTCGAACGCACCCGCGGCGTTGGCGTGTTGACCAAACAACTCGCCATCAGCCGCAGCATCACGGGCCCGGTCGCCCGTTCCGCCGGCGTGGTCCGCGACCTGCGCAAAGACGAGCCTTACTTGGCCTACAAGGAACTTGAAGGCGCCTTCCAGGTCGTGTGCGCTCAAGAAGGCGATTGCTACGCCCGCTACCAGGTTCGCATGGAAGAGATGATTGAAAGCCTCAAGATCATCGACGCCGCCATCGAAAACCTGCCCTCCGGCCCGATCAACGTCGATGCCAACAGCAAGGCGATCATTCCGGACCAGATGTCGGTCTATCGCAGCATCGAAAGCTTGATCCATCACTTCGAGCTGATCATGCCGAATCGGCAATGGACGCCGCCGATCGAAGAGGTGTACGGAGCCACCGAAACCGCGAACGGCGAACTCGGCTTCTACGTGGTGAGCGACGGCAGCGGCGCATCCTATCGGGCGCGAACGCGGCCGCCGTCGTTCATTCACTTCGCGGTGTTCCCGGAGTTGATGAAAGGCCACCAGCTCAGCGACATCGTCGCCGTGCTCGGCAGCCTCAACATCATCGCCGCGGAACTGGACCGCTAAAGTTTAGCCGCCGCTCTCCGAGCGGCGCGGCCTGCGAATCGTCCGTGGATTGGATCACAGTCGGCAACCCGCCCGCGCCGCTCCGAGAGCGGCGGCTAAACGGGGCCGGAAGTCAGAGGCGGAGCATCATGGCGTTTTTGAGCGAAAGCATTCGCAAGCGGATCGAGGATTACATCCCTCGCTATCCCAGCAAGCAGGCGGTCACGCTGCCGGCGTTGCACATCGTGCACGACGAGCTGCGTTGCGTGCCGCGCCAGGCAATCCGCGAAATCGCCGAGATTCTCGGCCTTTCGTCGGCCCAGGTGCATGACACGATGACCTTCTACCAGTTCTTCCGCGAGGAAGACCAGAAGCTGGGGAAGGCCCGCCTCTGGGTGTGCCGCAGCCTCGCGTGCCAGATTCGCGGCGGCGAAGAACTGCTCAACCACCTGTGCGACAAACTGCACGTGCAGCCCGGCGGCACGACCCCCGACGGCAAAATCACCCTCGAGTTCGCCGAATGCCTCGGCGCCTGCGAAGGCGCCCCAGCGGTGATGATCGACGACGAGCATGTGCACAACGTGACGAACGAGAAGGCGGATGAGGTGATAAATGAGCTTCGCGGCAACCCATAACTAGGTCGCTCAAATGACCGCTGAAATCGCAGTAATGAACCGAATTGGGGTGGCACTTGCCGCAGATAGTGCTGTTACAATCAGCGCGGCGCAGAAAATCTATACATCTGCGAACAAGTTGTTTCAGCTCTCCGCGAGTGCTCCTGTCGGTGTAATGATTTACGGAAACGCAAGCTTCGTAAACATGCCCTGGGAAACAATAATAAAAGCATTTCGCAAGCAGAATGGCACGCGAACATTCGGTTCTCTCGAAGAGTATTGCTCCGCGTTTCTGGCGTTCTTGACGCATAACACGGCCCTATTCCCTGAATCAACACAGATCGGGCAACTTGAGCAGTTGCTCGCATCGCTTTTCATTGCTATTCGGGAGGAAATTGGCCGGCAACTAGACTTGCTTGCCGAGTCGAATGAGAACGGCGATCTAAGCGTTGACGACATTTCTGAGGCGATTGACGGAATCGTCGAACGATGGGATGAAAGAATCAAGAAGCACGATCTAATTGAAGGCATTGCCGACTCAGATCGCGAAAAAGCAAAGAGCAAGCTCAAAGAGTCAATTGAGGGCTTGAGGGTTGAAGCATTTGGAGAATTGCCGTTTTCTGAAAGGGCGATTGAAACGCTAAATGCGCTTGCAATCGAGTCTTGGGCTCGAACGTTCTTAAGCCATCAAAAGTCAGGTTTCGTATTGGCCGGATTCGGTGAAAATGAGTATCTGCCTTCCCTGGTCGCCTTTGAATTTGAGGAGATGTTTGAAGGGATCCCCAGACGAAAACTGTTCAACCGTCAGCGAATTGACGACGATACGGACGCTTGCATCATACCGTTCGCTCAAAAAGATCCAGTGCAGCAGTTCCTTGAAGGCATAGATCAACGACAGTTTAGTGCGATGAAAAGATCTGCTCGCGAGGCGATCTCGTCGCCTATCGAAACGATTTTGGAAGTCATAGCTCAAACGGACGCAAATTTGGCAAATGTCATTCAAGGCGTCGTTCGACCAGAAATCGAAGAGCTCACAAAGCAGCTTTTCGATGCGTGGGAGATGCTCAAGAAAGACCAATGGGAGCCCGTTCTTGACACGGTGGCCGTGCTCCCGAAGGATGAATTGGCGGCAATGAGTGAGGCTCTTGTTAATCTAACTAAATTCAAGCGTCGGGTCACTCCCGAACAAGAGACAGTAGGTGGTCCCATCGACGTTGCGGTGATCACAAAGGGCGATGGTTTCGTCTGGTTGAAGCGAAAGCACTATTTTGATCCCACATTGAATCCAAGAATAATGGCCCGGTATCAGGAGGCGCAGTAATGGCGAAGGATAACCCGAGAAAGTTTCGGAGCGGCCAGGAAGTGCTTGAGCACTATGTGCCAGGCTATCGCCGATTTCACGTCGAAAGTGAATTTGCGAGAACCTCCGAGGCAGTCACGACTGTTGAGAATTTGACGAAAACGACAGTCGATCGGCTACGAAGCAAGTTGGAATCGCTCGTTCAGGACAAGAAGCGAAGCGGTGGCGGCGAGTAATTGGAGTCCGCAATGACTGAATTCGAACCAGTCCTCCTGAAACGCATCTCGAAGAAGGCGAGCCCTTCGCTCGACGCGTATCGCGCCGACGGCGGGTATCGCGCGCTGACCAAAGCCCTCAACGAGATGACGCCGGCTTATGTCGTCGATTCCGTCAAAGCTTCCGGCATGCGTGGACGCGGCGGCGCGGGTTTCCCTTGCGGCGTGAAGTGGACCTTTCTGCCGAAGGATCACCCCGGGCCGATCTATCTCTGCATCAATGCGGACGAATCGGAGCCGTGCACGTTCAACAACCGCATCCTGATGGAAGAGGATCCGCATCAGGTGCTCGAAGGCGTTGTCCTCGCCTGTTACGCCATCGGGGCGAAGACTGCGTACTTCTACCTGCGTTATGAATATGGCCGGGCCTATCGTGCCTTGCAGAAGGCGATCGACGAGATGTACGCGGCCGGGCTGCTCGGCAAGAACATCATGGGGAAGGGTCTCGACTGCGATATCTTCCTTCACCGCGGAGCCGGGGCCTACATCTGCGGCGAAGAAACGGGGCTGATCGAAAGTCTCGAAGGCAAACGCGGCTGGCCTCGCATCAAGCCGCCGTTCCCCGCGATCGAAGGCGCCTTCCGCAAGCCGACGATCGTCAACAACGTCGAAACGATGGCGTGCGTCACGCACATCATCGACCGCGGAGCCGACTGGTTCAAGTCGATCGGCGTGCCGCCTGATCCCAAGAATCCGCGTGATGCGGGCAGCTATGGGCCGAAGCTCTACTGCATCTCGGGGCATGTCAACAACCCGGGCTGCGTCGAACTGCCGCTCGGCGTCACGGTGCGCGAACTCATCGACAAGCATGGCGGCGGCGTGTGGAAGGGGCGCAAGGCCAAAGGCGTCATCCCCGGCGGCATCAGTATGGGGATCATGACTGAAGCCGAGTTCGACACCCCGCTCGATTTCAACGGCCCCGGCAAGGTCGGTTGCCTCGGCCTCGGCACCGCGGCGATCACGGTGTTCGACGACCAGACGAGCATCGTGGACGTCCTCTACGGCATCGCCCGCTTCTTCGCCCACGAATCGTGCGGCCAATGCACGCCGTGCCGCGAAGGCACTGGTTGGATGATGAAAATCCTCGACCGCATGCGAAAAGGTCTGGGCCGGGTTGAGGATCTGAAGATTCTCGACGACGTCGCGAAATCGATCGGCATCATGCCCGGCACCACGATCTGCGGCCTCGCCGACGGCGCGGGCTGGCCGATCAAGAACGCCGTCCAGAAGTTCCGCAGCGAGTTGGAAGAATACATCCGCAAAGGCGAACGCAGCACGGCTGCGTCGTTGCAAATGGTCGGAGCGCACTAGAAACGAGTCGGGAGTTGGAGTTCCGAGTCGGGAGAAAAGGCGAACACGAACTCCCGACTCGCAACTCCAACTCGCAACTACGGAGACTGCCATGCGTGCGACAGCGTTGATGTTGATCGGGCTGCTCGCGATCGGCGCGGGGTGCAACAAAAACAAGGAACGGAAGGCGTGGAAGCCGGAGGAGCAACCGGTGGCAAAGGCGGAAGTCCCCCTGATGAATCCAGGGGGTATTGTCCAGCCGCCGCAGGAGCAGCCGAAGCAGAAGCCGAAATCGCTGGTGGGGAACATCTATCGGACGATGGACGATGTCGATTTCGACGCGGCCATGAAGAACATCGGTTTGGCGGTGCAGTCGCACGAGATTCAGAACAATCGGCTGCCCAAGAACATGGACGAACTGGCTGCCTTTTACGAGAAGAACGCGAGAATCATCGATGCGTTCAAATGGCTTGAAGTGCAATGGGGGGCTCCGAAACCCGCGGATCCGGCCAACACGGTGTTCATGAATGAGATTGGGCCGGATCGGGCGAACAATCGAGCGGTAATCCTGGCGAACGGGACGTATACCAAGATTCCCGAGGAGCAGTTCGCGAAGATGCCGAAGGCGCAGGGGAAGAAGTGAATGCAAGGGGGCGAGCGGCGCGGCGTAAGCCCGCCGTGCAGTCGAAACACACGTCGGCCTAACGGCTCGACGCTCGCCTGGTAGGCAGGTTGGGTTCGGAAACGACCATCAGCAAGCGACTACGCTTGCTGCGACGTGCGATAAAGGACGGATTGGATGGCAACGGTTCATATCAACGGCGCCGCGGTCGATATCGGCGACGAGAAATTGAATCTCGTGCAGGCCGCGAAGAAGGCGGGCGTCGAGATTCCGAGCTACTGTTGGCACCCCGCGCTGAGCGTGGTGGCCAGTTGCCGTATGTGCCTGGTCGAAGTGGGCGAGAAGAAGCCGGACGGCACGGTCGCCATGCAGCCGCGCGTGGTCCCCGCGTGTCAAACGCCTGCCAAAGACGGCACGGTGGTGAACACGATCAGCGAGAAGTCGAAGTACGCCCAGGAGCGGACGCTCGAGTCGTTGCTGCTCAATCACCCGCTTGATTGCCCCGTCTGCGACAAGGCCGGCGAGTGCGGTCTGCAGGATTACACGTTCCGCTATGGCCGGGCAACGACCCGGATGATCGAGGAGAAGAACACGCCGCCGAACAAGGATTACATCGGCGACAACGTGACCCTGTTCACCGATCGCTGCATCATGTGCAGCCGCTGCGTCCGCTTTACTCGCGAGATTTCCGGCACCAGCGAACTGCAGATCCTCAATCGCGGCCATCATGCCGAGATCGATATTTTCCCCGAGGAGCCGCTCAACAACAAGCTCGCGACCAACGTCGTCGATCTCTGCCCCGTGGGCGCTCTGTGCAGCAAGGATTTCCTCTACAAGCAGCGAGTGTGGTTCCTTAAAACTCAGCAGAGCGTGTGTGCCGATTGCAGCACCGGCTGCAGCACCCACCTCGATTACAACAAGGACATCGTCTACCGCCTTCGCCCGCGCGACAATCCGCAGGCGCAGGGCCACTTCATGTGCGACGAAGGCCGGCTCGATTACGAATACGTGAATGCCAAGGAACGCTTCCAGCAACCTTTGGCCCGCGTCGAAGGGAAGCTGACGCCGCAAGCTTGGGAAAAGCTGGGCCCCCAGATTCGCAGCGAGCTGGTCGGCCTCGCCAGGAAGAAGGGGGACGCGATCGGCGCCGTGCTGTCGCCGTTCCTCACGGTGGAAGAAGCGTACCTGCTCGCGAAGCTCATGAAGAGCATCGCGCCGAAGGCCCGCCTCTACCTGGGCTATGTGCCGGTTCGCGGCAAAGACGATCAGTATCCGCAGGATCGCCAGGGGAATCCGGTCGGCCCCGCCAAGTTCACGATCCGAGCCGAGAAATGCCCGAATCGCCGCGGCGTCGAAGCCGTGCTTCGCCAACTGCAAGGCGAAGTTCTCCCCTTCGAGACCGCTGTGCGCGACGCGGGGAACGGGACGCTGCAAGCCCTCTTCGTCACCGCCGGCTACAGCCCGAATGCGGGCCAATGGTATCAAACCGCCCAGCTCGAATCGCTGAAGAAGACGCCGACTCTGATCGTGCAAGACCTCATGCCGAGCACGCTGTCGGCCGAGGCGAAGTACGTGATTCCCGCGGCCACGTGGGCGGAGAAGGACGGCGTGTTCGTCAACCACGCCAACCTGGCCCAAGCGATCCACTGGGCGGTCCGCCCCGGTTGGTTCGGCCGAACGGATGGCCAAGTCTTCGCGGACCTGATGGAACGCCGCGGGTTGTTGAACGCGGAAGGGCTTCGCAAGGAACTCGCCGCCGAGATCCCCGCCCTCGCCCCGCTCGCCGGCAACCTCGGCGAGCAAGGCGTGAAGCTGCGGTAAAGGAAATTGGACGGCGGGTGCGCGACAAACATCCGCCAAGCCCCACCGTAAGCGGAGCGCACGGTGGGGATCCGGACGGCAGACATGAAGTTTCGGACGGGATCCCCAGGGTGCGCTAGCGCTTACCCTGGGGCTTGACGACGGTTGCTGAGAGCTTTCGAATGATGGATTTCATCTACGCCAACTGGCCGGTCTTGCTGACGATCCTCGTCGTCTTCGGGGCGCTGCAAGGCACGTGCGGCTTCCTGGTCTATGTCGAGCGCAAGGTCTGCGCCTACATGCAGGACCGCATCGGCCCCAACCGCGTCGGCCCCTTCGGCCTGTTGCAAGTGCTTGCTGACGGGTTGAAATTTCTCCTCAAGGAAGACATCATCCCTTCGCACGTCGATAAGGTGCTCTTCATCCTCGCCCCCTGCATCGCGATCACGACGGCCATGCTCGCGTTCGCCGTCGTCCCCTTCGGCGCCGCCGAAATGCCGCCGCAGGCGCCGTTGCCGCTCAATGCCTTGGCGTCTCCCCAAGAAGCGGATGCATACAAATCGGCGATGGCGACCTACACCTCGCAGATGACGACGTATCAGGGCAATTACCAGTTCATGATCGCGAAGAACGTGGACATCGGAATCCTGTTCATCTTCGCCGTCTCCAGCCTCGCCGTGTACGGCATCATCCTGGGCGGCTGGTCGGCCAACAGCAAATACTCCATCCTCGGCGGCCTGCGGTCCTCCGCCCAGATCATCAGCTACGAAATCCCGCTGGGCCTTTCGATCCTCGGCATCGTGATGCTGACCGGGTCGCTCAACCTTGAATGGATCATCGGACGCCAGGCCGAAACCGGCGTTTGGAACTTTGCCTACCAGCCGTTGGCCTTCATTATTTTCATGACCGCGTCGTTCGCCGAGTGCAACCGCTTGCCGTTCGACTTGCCGGAGTGCGAACAGGAACTCGTGGGCGGCTACCACACCGAATACAACGCGATGAAGCTCGCGCTCTTCTTCATCGGCGAATATTGCCACATGATCACGACCAGCTTCCTCATGGTGATCCTGTTCTTCGGCGGCTGGCACCTCCCGTATCTGGTGACGCCCGAATCGGGCTGGCTGATCAAGCTGATCGTCTTCGCCGGCAAGGTGACGTTCTTCATCCTCTTTTACATGGCCATCCGCTGGACCTTGCCGCGGTTCAGGTTCGATCAGTTGATGGCCCTGGCCTGGAAGGTGCTGATCCCGCTCGCCCTCATCAACCTGGTGGCGGTGATGGTGGTGATGCACCTCAAGCTGTCCCCCTGGCTGTTGCTGCCGGTGTCGCTCATCGCCCTCGTCGGGGCGGGCACGATGACGGCCGCGGAACCGGAATACCGCAAGCCGTCGCCGACGACCACCGTTTAGCGGGGAGCCGTAGGCGACCGCTCGCCTTTGGCTCGCCGTTAAACGAAACGCATGCATGGAACGAAACGGAACACTCCGATGCCGATTGCCGAAAAAGACGTTCGCTGGGTCAGCCCCACCAAGCTCAGCCTGATGGATCGGCTCTATCTGCCGTCGATCTTCTCGGGCTTGGGCACCACGATGAAGCACGCCTTCAGCAAGAAGGTGACGCAGCAATTTCCGGAAGAACGCCCGCAGCTTCCGCAGCACTATCGCGGCGTGCATCGCCTCAACCGCGACGAAGAAGGCCGCGTCAAATGCGTGGCCTGCTACATGTGCTCGACGGCATGCCCGGCCCGCTGCATCGACATCGTGGCGGCGCCGTCCCCGTGGAAGGATCGCGAGAAGTATCCCGAAATCTTCGTGATCGACGAGCTGCGTTGCATCTATTGCGGCATGTGCGAACAGGCCTGCCCTTGCGATGCGATCGAGCTGACCACGCTCTTCGACCTCACCGGCCTGAGCCGCGAAGAGATGATGTTCGACAAGGAAAAGCTGCTGAGCGTGTTCGACCAGACCGTGAAGGACGGCACCGACCCGGTGCGTACGACGTCGGGCAAGCTGAGTGTGGCGTCGGAACCGAAGGTTTGATGTTGGTTAGCCGCGACTCGCAGAGGAGCGCGGACCGAATGACACGCGATCGCATGACATGCAGTCCGCGCTCCGCTTCGCGTCGCGGCTAACCGAGGGAATACCTGGAATGTTCGCATCGTTGTTTCTGCAGACGGATGAGCCGAGGCGCGTCGCGCTCAACGTCTTTCTGCGCGAGAACTGGAAGATTTTGATTCCAGCGTTGCTCGCGTTCGTGGGCGTCTATTTCATCTTGCCGCGCGCTCGCCGCAATACGGGAGCGATCGGCGGCGGGATCCTTGGCCTCGCTCTGATCCTCGCTGGGATCTGGTGGGTTCGGCTCGAAGGGGTGAGCGCCGAGAACATTCTCTTCGGCATCTTCGCCAGCCTGTCGGTCCTCGGCGCCGTCCTGATGCTCGCTCAAACCAACCCGGTGCGGGCTGCCCTCTCGTTCGCACTGGTCGTCCTCAGCTCGTGCGGCTTGTTCCTGCTCTTGCAGGCCCCGTTCCTCACCGCAGCCACGATCATCATCTACGCGGGCGCCATCGTTGTCACGTTCCTCTTCGTGCTCATGCTGGCTCAGCAATCGGGCATGTCGAACGCCGACCATCGTTCGCGTGAAGCGTTTCTCGCGACCCTCGCCGGCGTCATCCTGCTTGGCGCTCTCGCGATCAGCATCGACCGTGCGTTCGACAACCCTGGCGAACAGGAAGCACGCCGACTCGCGACGGCTCAAACGACGGCCGACGTCAATGCGGTCCTGGGCGATCCGGCGACGGAAAAGCAGTCGCACACCGCCAACCTCGAAAAGTTGTTCAAGAGCGACGCGACCGAGTTCGATGGCCCTTGGCGGAAGGGCGACGTCGAGGGCGTCAACAAAGTCGCCGACCGCTTGCTTCGCGATCGCCGATCGATGTCCAGCACGCTGACGCCGAACGAAGGGACGCAGCAGACGGCCGCCGGCATTCGGCCTCTGCCGCCGGACAACGTCGCTGGCCTGGGGCGGGTGCTGTTCATGGATTATCTGGTTCCCGTCGAACTCGCCGCGGTGCTGCTGCTGGTCGCCACGATCGGAGCCATTGCGATTCTGGGCCGCGGCCAGGAGGGACTGCGATGACCGGCATCCAACTGCAAAACTACTTGATGGTCGGAGCGTTGCTCTTCGCCCTCGGCCTCATCGGCTTCCTCTCCCGGCGAAACATGATCCTCATGTTTCTCTCCGTCGAGACGATGCTGCAAGGCGTTGCGATCAACCTGCTGGCCTTCTCCCGCTATTGGGGAAATCTCGGCGGGCAGTCGCTGGTGCTCTTCATGCTCACGGTCGCCGCATGCGAGGCGGCGCTTGCGTTGGCCCTCATCCTCATGCTCTACCGCAGCCGGCAGATGCTCGACGTGAGCATTTGGCAAGACATGCGCGAAAACGACGTGGACGCCACCATCGACGAAGGCCCCCCGCCGACGGCTCCGAAGGAGGAACCGTTGCCGCGCCTCACCCCCGCCGGCCCCGAGCCTGTTCGCCGCACGCAGGAGCGCAGCCATGTCTAACATGAGCCAATACCTCTGGCTGATCCCATTTCTCCCGCTGCTCGGCTCCGCCATCATCGCGGGGATGGGCAAAAACGTCCTCCGCGGAGCCAGCCACTGGCCGTGCATCCTCGGAGCCGTCGGCTCGTGCGTCCTGAGCGTGATGACGTTCATGGCCGTTCAGGCTCATGAGATTCCGCTGCTTGACGAATACGTCTGGTTCCGAACCGGATCCGTCGGCGATCCCGCCTCCGTGCAGGTCGCCTTCTCGCTGCGGGCCGACGGCTTGACGGCGGTGATGCTGATCACCGTCACCTTCATCGGCACCTTGATCGCCATCTACTCGTCGAGCTACATGAAGGGGGATCCGGCCTACTACCGCTTCTTCATGGCGGTGAGCCTCTTCCTCGCGGCCATGACCGGCCTGGTGCTCGCGAACAACTTCATCCTGCTCTACGCCTGCTGGGAAGGCGTGGGTCTGTGCAGCTACCTGCTGGTCGGCTTCTGGTTCTTCAAACCCTCCGCTGCCGCTGCCGCTCGCAAGGCGTTCCTCGTGACGCGCCTGGGAGATATCGGCCTGTTCCTCGGCATCCTGATCCTGTGGTCGCAGTACGGCACGCTTGATTATCAAGGAATCTTCCAGCACGCGAGCGCGAACGATCCTTATCTTGGCATCGCCTGCTTCCTGCTCTTCGTTGGAGCCGTCGGCAAGTCGGCCCAGTTCCCGCTGCATGTCTGGTTGCCCGACGCGATGGAAGGCCCCTCGCCGGTGTCAGCCCTCATCCACGCGGCCACGATGGTGACTGCGGGCGTTTACCTGCTCGCCCGCACCATGCCGCTCTTCGGGCTGTGCCCCGATGTGCAAGCGTATGTCGCGGTCACGGGAGCCTTCACCGCATTGCTCGCGGCGCTCATCGCGCTTACGCAGACCGATCTCAAACGCGTGCTGGCGTATTCGACGGTCAGCCAACTGGGTTACATGTTCCTCGCCTTGGGTTCAGGCGTGCAGCACGAACGGCTCGCCACGCTCGCCGTGGTGGCGGCGGTGTTCCATCTGTTCACGCATGCGTTCTTCAAGGCTCTCTTGTTCCTCGGCGCCGGCAGCGTCATGCATGCGATGGGAGACGTCATCGACATGCGAAAATTCTCGGGCCTTCGCCGAGTGCTGCCGACGACGCACTGGACCTTCCTGATCGGCTCGGCCGCGCTCGCTGGGTTTCCGTTGCTATCAGGCTTCTGGAGCAAGGACGAAGTGCTGCTGACGACGTTGCGGGCGAGCCAAAACGGCCCGTATGCGACGCTCTATATGGTTTGCTTCATCAGCGCGATGGCGACCGCGGGATTGACCGCGTTCTACACCTTCCGCGCTTACTTCATGACCTTTTGGGGCCCGGAAAAAATCCCAGCCGAAGCGTATGCCCACCACGGCCATAGCCACGCCGAGCTTCCCGAGAAGCCGCACGGACACGCGGATCACGGCCACGCCCATGGCGGACATGGCGATTCTGGACACGGCGATGCTGGACACGGCGATGCTGGACACGGCGCGGTGCGGCTTGAGTCGGGCGAAGTGATGCTGTGGCCCCTGCGGATCCTCGCCATCGGCGCGCTGCTCGTCGGCATCGTCTTGGGACCGACGCATTTGTTCGCTCACTTCCTGGAACGCAATTGGGTCAACACGCCCGATGGCTTCCCGGTGAGCATGCGTACCGACGAAGCGCCGCATCCGAATCTGATCCTCATGATCGGCAGCGGCATCTTCGCACTCGCAGGCATCGGCCTTGCGTACCTCGCGTACGTCAAGAACCCGAAGATGCCGGCGGAGATGATGAACTCGGCCAAGCGGATGTATGGGCTGTCGCGCAACAAGTTTTACCTCGACGAGATTTTCGCCGCCGTCTTCGTGCGGCCCTTGCAGGCGTTCGCCCATCTGTGCCGGGTGATCGATCAGATGGTGGTGGATGGAGTCGTCGATCTGGTCGGGCAGTTCCCGAGCATGATCGGAGCCGCCATTCGACCGGTGCAGAATGGCCTGGTGCAGTTCTACGCCTTGCTGATGGCGCTCGGCGTCGCGGGATATTTGCTGGCGGTTTTGGTGCGATAGCGTTTTCTATGTAGCCCTCTCGCTCCGCGAGAGGACAGCGGCGGCTAGTCGTGCAGCGGCATGGCAATCAGCCGCTTTCCTCTCGCGGAGCGAGAGGGCTACCTAGAAGCAGAGGATTCGCGAATGGATGGGACTTCGCTGATGATGATCGCTCTGGTGGCCCTGCCGATCGCGGCGGCGATAGCGATTGCCGCGCTCGGATCGCGACGGGTCGCGCAGGCGCGGGTGGCTGCGCTGGGCGTGTCGCTGGTCGGCCTGGTCCTGTCGTTGATCCTCGCTTGGCAATTCCACCAGCATCGAGCCGAGCATCCGCCTGCACTCTCAGCCACTCCGACGTTCGCTCCCGAAATGGTCCCGGGAGCCGATCCGGCCAATCCGCACAAAACGACATGGAACATCCTCGAACTCGGCCGCAGCGGGGCCGTGCAGTTTTACATCGGCCTCGATGGCCTCAATGTTTGGCTCGTCGTCCTCACCGGCCTCTTGATGGTGCCGGCCGTCCTCGTGTCGTGGAATGCGATCGAGGATCGGGCGAACGAATACTACGCTTGGCTGCTCGTCCTCGGGGCGGGTCTCATGGGCGTGTTCCTCGCATTCGACCTCATTCTCTTCTACGTCTTCTTCGAACTGACGCTGGTGCCCCTCTTCTTCCTGATCGGCATTTGGGGCGGGCCCGAGCGACGCCATGCGGCCCGCAAGTTCTTCATCTATACGCTTGCGGGCAGCCTTATCACCTTCGTCGGATTGCTTGCGGTCGTCGTGGTCGTTTGGCAACGCAGTGGGTCCGAAGCAAGCCCGCGGACGCTGACGTTTTCGATCCCCGAGTTGATCGCCCAGGTCAACATGCATCTGCGCATCCCGGCCGAGGCCGCGTTTTGGCAGCGGTTCCAGGTGGCCTTGTTCCTCGCCCTGTTCGCCGGCTTCGCGATCAAGGTGCCGCTCTTCCCGATGCACACCTGGTTGCCCTTGGCCCACGTCGAAGCGCCCACGGCCGGCTCCGTGTTGCTCGCCGGCGTGCTTTTGAAGATGGGCACCTACGGCTTCCTGCGGCTCGCATTGCCTCTCGCCCCGGACGCATGCATCACCCTCGGCGTGCCGATGATCGGAACGCTCGCGGTCGTCGGCATCCTCTACGGCGCCTTCTGCTCGCTTGCTCAGGACGACATCAAGAAACTGATCGCCTACAGCTCGGTGAGCCATCTCGGCTTCTGCATGCTCGGCATGTTCGCCCTTAACGAAACGGGCATCACCGGAAGCATGCTGCAGATGATCAACCACGGCATCTCGACCGGTGGACTCTTCCTCATCGTCGGCATGCTCTACGAGCGATACCACACGCGAAAGATCGCCGACTACAGCGGCATCGGCGCCAAGCTTTACCTGCTCTCGGCCGCGATGGTGTTCGTCTGCTTGTCGAGCGTCGGTTTGCCGGGGCTCAACGGTTTCGTCGGCGAAGCCCTCGTCTTCTTCGGCATGTTCAAGGTGCGGCCCACGATGGCAGTTATTGGTACGGCGGGCATCCTGCTCGGCGCCTGGTATCTGCTCTCGATGCTGAAGGCCGTGTTCTTCGGCCCACTCAAGGAACCGGGACACAGCGCGCATCATGGGCAGGGTCACTCGCATGGACATGGCCACGCTCACGGCAACGTGCAGGCGGAGGCGGTAGGGAAGCATGAGGGTTCGGGCGTGCAGGATATCACGGGCCGCGAGGTGATTCTGCTGGCGCCGATCCTGGCCTTGTGCCTGGTGCTGGGCGTATTCCCGCAGCCGATCATCAATTCGATGCAACCGGACGTGCGCGTCGTTTCGACGATCCTCGAGCAACGCAAAGAAGCCTTGCGAAAGGCCGTCCCGGCGCCGGTCGAGACGAAGACGGCCGAAGCGCAACGGTAGAACACTGAGTGGAAATCAAACGACCGCGAAGACGCGGTCGCGAAACGCTAGAGCTTGAGCAAACGATGAACCAACAAAGCGTGGCGCTGGCGGAACTGTATCGCTATCTCGGCCCCGAGATGGTGCTGGCGGCCTTTTCCTGCTTGATCTTCCTCGGCGGCACCTTCCGCGCCTCTCGGCAAACCTGGGGCGCCGTTGCTTTGCTTGGACTCGCCGTCTCCTTTACGGCTCTCGTGCTTGGCCCGCGCTGGACGGATCCGAGCAATGAGACGTTCATTCTGCCGGTGATCTTCGACGCCTTCGCCAACTTCGTCCGCGGACTGGCGATCCTCAGCGGCGTCGTTCTGGTGCTGCTGAGCTGGGACGAACTCTCCGACAAAACCGCCTCCGATTACCACGCCTGCTTGCTGCTTTTGACCGCTGGCCTCGGCCTTATCGGGTCGGCGAACGATCTGGTCACGATGTTCCTCGCTCTTGAGATGGTCAGCATTCCGACCTACATCATGCTGTACCTGCCCAAACACGACAACGCATCCAAGGAAGCCTCGCTCAAGTACTTCCTCTTGAGCATCTTCTCCTCGGCCCTGCTCCTCTTCGGCTTCAGCTACCTGTACGGCCTCACCGGTTCAACCAATATCGCGGTGATGCTGAACACGCTGCATGAAGCAGGAACCAGCGGCACCGCTGTGCCGGCCATCGCGGCGATCGCGCTCATCACGATCGTCTGCGGCCTCGGCTTCCGCGTCACCGCGGCGCCGTTTCACTTCTATGCTCCCGACGTTTATCAAGGCGCCTCGACGGTCGGCGCCGCGTTGTTGTCGTACGTGCCGAAGATCGCCGGCTTCGTGGCACTGCTCAAAATCTTCGGATTCGTGCTGCCGCCAGGCGTTCAGGCGGTGAGCCACATCGGTACCGGACTCAGCACGCAGATCCCGGTGCTCTTCTGGCTGCTCGCCGTCCTGACGATGTTCACGGGCAACTTGCTCGCCTTGCTGCAAGACAACGTCCGCCGGCTGCTCGCGTATTCGAGTATCGCCCACGCGGGTTACATGCTGATGGCATTGGCCGCCGCCCCGTACCTTCGTCCGCAAAGCGAGAGTCCTGGCGGCGGACCGGACGGGATCGAATCGCTGCTTTATTACCTGATCGCTTACGGCGCCATGACGGTCGGCCTCTTCGCCGTGCTGGTCCAACTCGGCCCCGCCGAGAAACCGGTTGAAAATGTGGACGACCTCGCAGGGCTCAGCAAGACGCATCCGCTGCTGGCCTTGCTCGCCGCACTGTTCCTGTTCAGTTTGATCGGCATCCCGCTGACTGCTGGGTTCACCGGCAAGTTCATGGTTTTCTTCGGCGCCATGTCCGTGCCCGAGACGAATGCCGCCCCCTATCGCTGGCTTGCCCTCATCGGCGCTATTAACGCGGCGATCGGCGGTTGGTACTATTTGCGGATCATCGCCGCCATGTATCTCCGCAATCCCCTCAAGCCGATCGAACAACCGACTCGCACTCCCGCCTGGGCCACGGTCATCGTCTGCGCGATTCTGACGCTGGGCCTCAGCTTCCCGCCTGGCTCCCGCTATTTGATGCGTTGGACGCACGACGCCGCCCGCAACGGCGCCCCCGCTCAAACCGCCGGCGATGCCCCGGTCCGCGAAGTTGCGGAGCGATAGTGGGCTCCGTTCCCGATCCGGTGGTGTCGCGTGTCGCTCGGCGCCCCGTCCGGTGGTGTCCGTGTCGCCCGGCGCCCGATCCGGTGAAGCGCGGCGTCGCGGATCCGGTGGTTGAGCGAAGCGACA
>JAIEPT010000062.1 GCA_019748295.1 Gemmataceae bacterium
GGCAAGTAGCTGACTTCAGCTAGATATAAGACGAAACACGCATACGATCAAGCATGCGTCGCGTCCGGGGTGCGCGCTTTCCAGCACGCTGCGCAAGCAAGAGTTCGCAGCTTCCCGGAAGCGGATGAATCCCGCAACCGGGCCAGAAGGGCTTGCTTGACCGAAGGGTGAAATTGTGCTGTCGTGACTGATTTCCTTCGAAGGGTGTGGGGCGGGGCTTGCTCAATCAAAGACCCCGACCCATGCCGATTTTCACGCGCCCCGCCATTTCCCGCCAAAATCAACCTGTCGCACCCCTCCGCAAATTCAGCCGTGGTTTTTGTTGGCATGCGGCCGGCAATTCGCGCATCATGAAAGCCCCACAGGGTACACGACCCGCCGTCTCTGGAGTTATCCGCTCATGTATCGAGCCGCTCTTCTTGTCGCCCTCGTCGCCTCTCCCGCCTTCGCCGAAAATTGGCCCTCCTGGCGCGGCCCGGATCGCACGGGCGTTTCGCACGAAAAGAACCTGCCGGTGCAGTGGAGCGAAAAGCAGAATGTCGTCTGGAAGATCGCCATGCCGGGCAAAGGCGGCGCGACCCCCATCGTGTGGGACGACCGCATCTTCATCGTGAGCGGCGTCGGCAACACGGCGGAACAAGTGCTCCTCTGCCTGGGGACCGACGGCAAGGAACGCTGGAAGAAGAAGATCGCTTCCGGCGGCCGCAACAACATCCGCGGCGACGAAGCCAACGAAGCCTCGGCCACGCCCAGCACCGACGGCAAGCATGTGTACGTCTTCGTCGGCTCCGGCTTCCTCGCCTGCTTCGATTTCGAAGGCAACGAAAAGTGGAACGTCGATATCCAAAAGAAGTACGGGAAATTCGGCATCCAACACGGCATCCACATTTCGCCGGTGCTGTTCGAGGATCGCCTGTACCTGTCGCTGCTGCACGCGAATGCCCAGCTTGTGATCGCCTTCGACAAGGCGACGGGCGACGAGGTGTGGAAGGTGCAACGCAAGAGCGACGCCAAGGGCGAGAGCCTGGAGGCCTATGCGTCCCCCTATCTGTGGAACGACGGCAAGGAGAACCTGCTGATCGTCCTCGGTTCCGATTACGCGACGGCCCATCGCCTCAAGGACGGCTCCGAAGCGTGGCGGTTGGGCGATCTTAATCCGAAGAAGAACTACAGCACCGCGCTCCGCATCATCGCGTCGCCGGCAGGTAGTTCGGATGTGCTCGTCGTCCCCACGGCTCGCGGCGGCTTGACGGTTGCGGTGAAGCCCGGCGCGTCCGGCGAGATCGCTCACACGGAGCACGAATTCTGGCGCAAAGGCAAGGGCGCCCCCGATGTGCCGTCCCCCTTGGTGCATGAGGGCATCGCGTATCTGTGCCGCGAGAACGGCATCCTGCAAGCTTGGGGCGCGAAATCGGGCAAGGAACTTTACCAGCACCGCTTCCACGACGACCGCTACCGCGCGTCTCCCGTTTATGGCGACGGCAAAATCTACATCGGCTCTCGCAACGGCACCTTCGTCGTCGTGAAGGCGGGGCCCAAGTTCGAATTGCTGGGCACGAGCAACCTTGAGGACACTTTCACCGCTTCCCCCGCAATCTCCGGCGGCGTCATGTATCTCCGCGGCTTCAACTCGCTCTACGCCATCCGCGAAGACGCGAAATAGGCCGCCTCGCACGGGGCAGTGGATAGGCAAAAGCAGGATAATGAGGAGAGCAGGATAATAAGAAGCAGTGAAATCCGATGATTTTCATTCTGCTTTTTATTATCCTGCTCTCCTCATTATCCTGCTTGCCGCTGGCCATATAGGGGTCGTTCGCCTCCGGTTGCTCCCCACCCGTCTCGCGACGACGCAGTTGCCTTCGGCTGCCATGTCCAGACCAGACGTCGCAGGGACTTGCACCCCGCCAACTCCTCGCGCTTGAAGGGGCACTGTGGGGCGGTCTCTGACACACGGCCCGACCGAAGGTCTCCATGAAGCGTCCGAAGGCCTCATGCCGCTCCCGCTGTCCAATCCACGAATTGGCTGCAACCACGGATCGCACGGATAACACGGATCAGACGGTCTTCATCCGTGCGCTCCGTGTTATCCGTAGTTAACGTTCTTCCTGTCTGCGGACCTAGGTCCCTGGCGCTTCATGGAGACCTTCGGTCGGGCCGTGCGGCACGGTCGGAGACCGTGCCGCAACGGCCGAGGCCGCCTGCGGGCGAACAGGCGTTGACTGGACAAATCTTCAGAAGTCCGGATATATGGCTTTAGGGGAAGAATCGCCTGTGCTTTCGCATCCGTCCACTTGCGTGAGCTGGAGTCTTCCTTGCATAATGCACTGTCGGAAGAACCAGCGCGACACGGAGCAGGAGGCCGTGCCCGACATTCGGAAGCACACCAAGAGCCATCGCCATGAAGATCGTTCGACTCTGCGTCGTCGGCGCCCTGAGCGCCTTCGCCCTCTTTTCGTCCGCGTCGCCCGCTGAGGCGAATTTCCGCTCGCGGAGAGTTTTCCGCACGCCGGCCTATGCGGTTCAGCCCGGCCAAAGCTGTTTCGTCGCCGATACCTTCGGCGACATTGCGAACTTCCCGACCGCGGCAGCGGGCGTCAGCACCGGAGCGGGCTGCACCTGGTCCGACGAATGCTCGGGCGGATGCAGCCAGGTGAGCGACGTCGTGGCCGAGTCGGCCGCGCCGCCGTTGCTTGAAGAGCGCGTGACGGCCCCGTTGATCCACACGCCGATCACCCATTCCATCGTGCAAGCGCCCGTCTACCATGCTCCGATGATGCATGCGCCGATGGTGAAGGCCCCCTTCCCGCCGCATCCGATCTATGGGTACATGGCTGCGGGGCCTTACTATTACGGCGTTCCCCACTATTATGATCCTTCGTGGGATTGGAACCGTACGGACCTGCGAACGAACGTTCAGCGCGGTCCGGTGGCGAAGGGACGCCCCGAGGCGTACCCCGCCCTCCCGTATTCCGAGTTCGCCAATCAGCAGGCGGTGGAGTCGGCGAACGTGGACAACACGCGAGGCGCCATCGTGGTCCGCGTGCCGCAGGAAAATGCCCGCGTGTTCATCGAAGGGCAGCTGATGCGGACGACGGGCCTGGTGCGATCGTTCACGACCCCGCCGCTCGCTCGCGGCAAGACTTTCGAGATGGAAGTTCGCGGCGAATGGCAAGGGGACGAACCGCACACCAAGCGGATCGAAGTCCGCGCGGGCCAAACCACGACCGTGGAACTCGGCCGATAACCCGTTTAGCGGGGAGCCGTAGGCGACCAGGCTTTCTCCCTCTCCCTGCGCGATAGGGTTGGGGTGAGGGAAATCGCTCGATGCCATCGGGCGCTTTGACCCTCACCCCCGGCCCCTCTCCCAAGGGGAGAGGGGAGGAATGCGCTCCCCGCTAAACGAGTGCATGATCCAACAAGCGAAGAGGCGAACGCGCCGCTTCGCTTCGAACTTTTACCAGAAACCACTGAGACGGTTCATTTCATGAGCGATCCGAAGAAATCCGAACGCTGGCGCGAACTCGCTGACCTGCTCGGCCTACCTGCCGAAGAGCCCAAAGCTGCCGCGGAAGTGGCGGACGAAGTCGAGGAAGTCGTCGAAGAGCCTGCAGCGGAAGAAGAGGGCCTCGAAGCGAACGAACCCGCGGAAGTCGCTGAAGCGGCTGCGGAAGGGGACGCGGATGAAGAAGGCGATCGCCCGCGTCGCGGCCGTCGCCGGCGCCGTCGTGGACGTGGACGCCGTGATGAGGCTGAAGGGGCCGAAGGCGGCGATGCGCTTCTGGAAGGAGCCGACGCTCCCGTGGGCGAAGGGGACGAATCGGAAGTCGAAATCGTCGAAGAAGAAGTCGTCGCCGGCGAATCCGAGGCAAGTCCCGAAGGAGAATCGGGCGAGCAGGAACGCGGCGCACGCCGCGGCCGGCGTCGTCGCGGACGAGGCCGTCATCGCGAAGAGCGCGAAGAACCCGTCGGCGAAGGCGACGAACTCGATCGTGACGCACAGTCCGAAGACGAATCGGACGAAGTCCTCGCCGACAATCCTGAAGCCCTTGAGGATGAGGATGACGACGAGTTCGACGAAGCCGCGATGGAAAGCCTGCGCGACTGGAATGTCCCGTCATGGCAAGAGCTGATCGGTTCGCTCTTCCGCCCCGAACGATAAACTGACATACGTGACTCAAAGCCCAGGGGCGACCGTAGGGAGCTCCTGGGATCGGAGTGTCGGAAGAGCAACACGTTTACGGTCTGGATCCCAGGAGCTCGCTGCGCTCGCCCCTGGGCTTGAATCGAATTTGTTGGTTCACTTGCTCGTTGTTCACGATCTCTGAGGCATCTTCGCCATGGCCGATGCGATCGTCGATCTGGTGGGGCCGGACGATCTTCCGACGATCGTCGCGCTCTACAATCAGATCTTTCGGCCCAACCGCGACGTCGATTCGTTTCGACGCCGGTTTCGCGGACGTTACAACGTGCTGATGCTGATGGCGCGTCTTGGCGAGGAGCCGGTCGGGTTCTTCATCGGGTTCGAGCTGAAGCCGACGGTGTTTTTCGCTTGGTTTTACGGGGTGAAGCCTGAATATCGCCGGCAGGGAGTCGCGTCTCAATTGATGGAGGCGGTGCATTCCTGGGCGAAGCAGAACGATTACGAGTCGATCCGCTTCGAGTGCCACAATCAGCATCGCCCCATGCTCCATTTGGCGATCGCCCTGGAGTACGATATCGTTGGCATGCGTTGGGACCCGGACCGGGGCGACAACCTGGTTATCTTCGAGAAGGTCCTGCACTGATTGGCGGAGGTCCGGTTTCGATGGCCGATTTCGTGCTTCGCGTGGGCAGCCGTTCCGTTCAAGGAAAGCGTTCCAATAACGAGGACCGCTGCGTCGTCGATCTCGGCAACCGTCTGTTTCTCGTCGCCGACGGCATGGGCGGACAGGAGCGCGGCGAACTCGCTTCCGGTCTGGCTGCCGACATCATTCCGAAGGT
Organism: Gemmataceae bacterium; assembly: GCA_019748295.1. Classification (GTDB taxonomy): domain Bacteria; phylum Planctomycetota; class Planctomycetia; order Gemmatales; family Gemmataceae; genus JAIEPT01. The sequence goes on from JAIEPT010000062.1 coordinate 4,981, forward strand.
CGTCTCCGACCGCCTCGCCGCCGCATTCCCCGTGGAAAAAGCCGTCACCGACGCCTTCGATCGTGCCAACGCCGCCATCCTCGATGCGGGGCGCGATCAGCCCGAAGGCCGGCGGATGGGAACGACGGCCGTCTGTGCGTTGCATCAAAACGGCAAGGTATATGTCGCCGGGCTGGGCGATTCGCGGGCGTATCTGATTCGAGGGGACCAAGTCGATCTGTTGACGGTCGATCATTCGGTCGCCAATGCCCTGGTTCTCTGCGGCGCCCTCACCAAGGAAGAAGCGAAGACAAGTCCCTACAACCATGTTCTCCACAAGTTCCTCGGCTGCGCCAACATGCATGAAGGCGCCGAGGTCTCGCCCTTCGTTCCCGAGGCGGGCGATCGACTGCTGTTGGCAAGCGACGGGTTGACGAACCACGTCGAGGACGAGGATCTCGTCGAAGGCTCGAAGCGATACGCCGACCCGCAAGAGTGGGCGGACACGCTGATTTCGGCCGCGCTGGAACGCGGCTCGCGCGACAATGTCACGTGCATCGTCGTCTACTTCGATCCCGACTGAAAGTCGTTTCAGATCGCACAACCGGCCCGCTCGCGCGACACCGTACCGGTTCCGCGGGACGCATCCTTGCATGGGCTGTGAATTTGGGTAGGATTTCTGGAGAGTGCCGTGATACCAGCGCGCGGGAATCTCCACGTCTTTCGTTGAGGTCGTTCATGCCTCTTGGGTTGCGTTGTCCCGCCTGCCAGCAAGCGATGCGCGTACCGGACCATGCTCAGGGACGCCGTGTCGAATGCCCGTTTTGCAACCATGAATTTCGATTCACGGGTCAGAAGAACCTGCTGCTCGGCCGAGTTCCCGAGAAGGGTTCCAAGGCGATTCCGTTGGCCGCAGCCATCGCCGTTCCGCTGGCCTCGGCTGCGGCAGTCGCCTCGATCGCTCGGCCCGCGCGGGCGGAAGTGATCGAACTGAACGAACTGCCGGGCGCCAGGCCTCCCGAACGAGACGTTGCGATCCCCGAGGTGGTGGGCGAAACGCAGCCGCGCGAACTGCCGGAGGGCGAGGACGACGATTTCCGCCCGGTCACGTTCCCGGAGGACGCGGTCGTTGAGGAGGCGGTCGCTGAGGAGATTGAAGAAGCCGTCGAAGCCGATCTCGCGGACGAAGAACCCGCGGAAGCGGAGTTGGCCGACGACGACGTCGCGGAAGCGGAACTGGCCGAAGACGAAGAAGTCGCCCTCGCGGAACCAGCCGAAGCGGATTTCGCTGACATTGCCGAGACGGCGCTCGTGGAAGCCGAGGAACTGGTTGAACTCGTCGAGGAAGCACAATTTGCGGAAGCCGTCGAAGCGGATTTCGCCGAGGCCGCGGAGGAAGCGGAGGAAGATATCGCGGAAGCGGAGATCGCGGATGAGCACGATCCGCTCATGGCGGCGGCGCTCGCCGAGATGACTGCGAGCGAACCAGAGGAAGAGATCCTGGAAGTGGCGGAAGCCGAACCCGAGCCTGCGGTCGCTGAAATCGCTGCGGTCGCCGCCATGCCGGCCGCATCCGCACCGACGGCCCAAGAGGAAGACGCCGCGTTCGCCGAAGCGATGGCGGTGCTCTCGGCCGAGACTCCCGCAGAACCCGCGGACGACGCCTCGCTCGAGGAAGCGGAAGCGTTGCTTGCCGACGAGGCTGAGATCGCGGAAGCGGAAGAAGCGGAGTTGTTCGTCGAGGTCTCCGATCCCGCCGCTCCCGCCGCTCCCGCCGCTCCCGTAGAGGCAACGCTGCTCGCCGCATCGCCGTTGGCGGTCGAAGAAGACGTCGTCGAAGCGGAGGAAGCCGATCTGGCGGAAGCCATCTTCGAAAGCGAACCGACCCCCGCGGCATCGAGCGTGCCGACCCTGCTCGCCTTCGAGGATATGCCGGCAGCCGTAGGCAAAGAAGCGGAGACGGAAGAAGAGATCGCCGTGGCCGAAGAAGAGGAAGAAGAAGCGCCCAAGCCGAAGCGGGCGGCCCCTGCTCCGGTCGCCGAGGATGAAGTCGATCTCAACGAGATTTTCGGAGCGACGGAGATCGACGAAGACTCGAGCAAAACACCGACGCCTGGCGCCGTCTTCGACGACGAGGCCACCGAAACCATGGAACCGATCGAAGCGGATCAGCTCTTCGAAGACGCCTCGGCCGAGACCGAAAACGTCGCCCCCAAGAAGTCGAAGGGCAAGGACAACGAGACCGGCAAGAAAAAGGGCTGGAAGCTCTGGTAGTAGGGCGAGCGGGCGTCTTGCACCAACCCGAAGCGTAAGTAAGCGAGGGACGACTTTGACCTCGCGAACGCTTCGGATTAGTGCAGAAACTGCCGCAATCTCGTGATTCCCGCTTCCGAACGGCGACTTTGCAATCCGTGCAGGTCGCCGTTTCGTCGTTAAGATGTCCCTATTCCGAATTCGGTTTCGATTGGAGATTCCCATGCGGCGACTTTGGACGCCCCTCGGCATGCTGGCGGCACTTTTGACGAGCGCCGCCCCCGCTCAAGCGGCCTGTTGCTACTTCTCCGCCAAAAACGCGGACATTCTGCAACCCGCTCAAAAAGTCTTCCTCACCTACGACCCCGCCGAGAAGGCGGAAACCTTCACGGTGCAGCCGAAGTTCGAAGGCAACGCCCTCGATTTCGGGATGGTGATCCCAACGCCCACGCAGCCGAAGCTGCATGAAATGCCGCGCGATTTCTTCAAGCATCTCGCTCTGTACACGATTCTCAAAAAGCGCGAGTTCCCGCATTCGAAGCTCATGCCCCGCGTCGAGCGCGAAATGCTGATGCGCGCCGCCAACGGTCGCCGAGCAGGATCTGCCGACGAGGACGCGAAAGCCGACAAAGGAAACGCGCCTCCACGTCCGACGGTCCGTGTTCTGGAAGCGGGCGTGGTGGGTTCGCTCGATTACAAGATCATCGAAGCCGATCGGGCCGACGATCTCTTCCAATGGCTCAAGAACCACAAGTACAGCTATTCAGGGGACGAAGCTTCGCTGAACTTCTATGTGCAGAAGAAATGGCTGTTCACGGTCATGAAGATCGACACGATGCAGATGAAGCGGAATAAAGACGGCACCTTCGCCGGCGAAGTGACGCCGACTCGATTCCAGTTCACGAGCGAGAAGTTCATCTATCCGCTGAAGATCACGCAGATCTCGGTCAAGGATAAGACCGAAGCCCTCTTCTATGTTCAGGCCCCCTTCAAAGCCGACCTTGAGGGCGACTTCAGCTATCAGATGACGTGGATCCCCATGCTGCAAGCGGGCAGCGGCTGCATGCCGAGCGGCCTTCCCGGCGGCGGCGGCGAATGGCTCAAGGACTTCGCCCCACAACAGCCGAATCTTCTCGCCCGCGCTCAAGGCCTCGGCTTCCAGTTCGTCGCCGGCCAACGTCCGCAACCCGGCAAGGGCGGCCGTATTCCGACGACGATGGAATGGGCCCGCAAGCTCTCCAAGGACGACGTGAAAGTCCTCCGCGGCGAAGCGCCTTACAGCGAAAAGGCGCCGGATGTGGATGAAGGCTTCACCCAAGCCGACGTCAACGATCCCCAGCGCAGCCAGGCCATCTTCAAGGTGATTCAGGCTCGGCTCAACAAGGCCCGGCAAGAACGCCCTCTGGGCTACCTCGTCCGCGAAGCCCCGAAGGAAGACGTGACCGCCCTCGCCCAACTCGCCGGCCACATCCAGGAAGGCAAGTTCGTGACGAAGTTCCGCAAGATTTTCCTCAAGGACGAGATGAACGAAGACTTGATCATCATCCCCGCCCGTTACAACGACGCGGAGGACAAGTCGGAGTACGAGGAAATCCTCCCCGTCTCCCCACCGTGATCGAAAACAACCGCCAAGCCCAGGGGCGAGCGTAGCGAACTCCTGGGATCCAGACGGAGAATGAAAAGGGCAGAAGGACAACCCGTCTGCCTTTCTTGCTTTCGGCCTGGAACCCAGAAGCTCGCTGCGCTCGCCCCTGGGCTTGGGCGCGCGATTTCTCTCTACTTCTTCGGCAAATCCTTCACCGCGGCGACGATCGCATCGGCGGTGAGGCCGTATTTCTTCAGCAGCTCATCCGGTTTGCCGGACTCCGCGAACGTGTCCTTGACCCCGACGAATCGCATCGGCACGGGATGCTGTCGCACCACCGACATCGCAACCACGCTGCCGAGGCCGCCATGCAGCATGTGCTCTTCCGCCACGACGATGCGGCCCGTTTCCTTGGCGGCTGCCGACACCGCGGACTCGTCGATCGGCTTCACGGTGTGCATGTCGAGCACGCGGGCCTGGACGCCCGAAGCCGCGAGTTTCTCGGCGGCTTCCAACGCGGGAGCGACCATCAGGCCGTTGGCGATGATCGTCACGTCCGTTCCTTGGCGAATTTGGATCGCCTTGCCAAGCTGGAAATCGCAGCCGTTTTCGTAGAGGATGGGAACATTGGGCCGGCCGGCTCGCAGGTAGGCCGGCGTCTTCAGCGCCCCAAGGGCCTCGACCGCCTTCATCGTGCACGGCTCGTCGGAGGGGACGACGACGGTGAAATTCGGCAGCGAGCACGCCAGACTCACGTCTTCGATGCCCATTTGCGAAGGGCCGTCCTCGCCGATCGAAATGCCGGCATGCGTGCCGACGACTTTCACGTTGAGATTGGGAAACGCGACGGACATGCGGAGTTGGTCGTAGGCGTTGCACATGATGAAGGCGGCGAAACTGGAGAGCCATGCCTGCTTGCCGGAAGCCGCGAGACCGCCCGCCACGCCGACCATGTTCGATTCGGCGATGCCGACGTTGAAGAAGCGATCGGGGTACTTCTTGCCGAAGAGCTCGGTGCGCGTGGAATTGTGCACGTCGGCATCGACGACGACGAGGTCTTTGTGCGTGTCGCCAAGTTGGGCGAGCGCGATGCCGAACGTTTCGCGGACCGATTTACCCATCTTCATGGAACCACTCCTGCAGAGCCGCAAGTGCGGCGAGTTATGTTTTTTTGAGTACCCCGGCTCGAATCCGCGTCAAGAGCTGAATCATGCCGAGCAGAAAGAAGAAATAGAAGAAGGCGCCCCAACCTAATATCAGCAAGACGACGACGACGACGCCGAGCCAGGGATCCACCGCGGCGGCGACGAATCCGAAGACATACAAATCGATGGTGAAGCTGATGGGAGCCGTGATCACATGCACGACAAGGAACGCGATGAGGTTGAGCGCCTCATTGCCGACGCCTGGCATGCCGACATAGGCGCCCAACTCGCGGAGGTAGACCATGAAGAACAGCCAACCCAGGATCATGCACGCGAAGCTGCCGAGCTTCAGGTAAAAGTTGAGCCGTTCGAGCTTGCCCGGGTCGATGTCGGACCAGACTTCGTTGAACAAAAGCCGAATGATGCCGGCGATGATCGGCGCCAGATCGAACACCAGGCTGGCGACGACGATCACGCGGGTGCGGGCGCCGCGGGGCGTGAAGCAGCAGAAGAACGAACCGATGATGCCGAGGACCGGCGCCACCACCACGGCGGCGATCTGGGCGATCACCATCATCGCCACGGGAATCGACAGACTCCCCAGCACCGCGAATGCCGCGGGATTCTGATCAGGCCGCAAGGACAAGCCGCCGAAGATCGCCAAGCTGAGGACGAACCCCAAGATCGCCACGCAGATGGCGACCAGCAGCGTCATGAACTTGACGAAGTGCATCTGCAAGCCGAAGGCCACGGCCCCGAACTGCCCCTTGCGTTCCTTGCGGCGAAGCTTGAGCCGCTCTTCGGGCGAGAGCCGTTCCTCCCCTTCGCGAACCTCATCGTCGTCGTCGAACTCGTCGGCCTTGGCTTTGGGTTTCGCCTTCTTCTTTTTCTTGGACCGCTTCTCCTCTTCCTCATCCTCGTCGTCCTCTTCGTCGTCCTCTTCGTCGTCGTCCGGGCCGCGGCCGCGGGGACGGTCGTCTTCTTCGTCCTCATCCTCGTCTTCGCGGGATCGGCTGCGCGGACGATCCTCCTCTTCGTCGTCCCTATCGGAAACGACGAACGAGGTCTGACAACGAGGGCAGCGGATCTTTTTCCCCGCTACCTTGTCGTCGAGCTTCAGCTTGTGCCCTTTCGGGCAGGTTGCCTGGATGGTCATGGTCCGCCTTGGTAACCGAATCAGGCGAGCAGGGCGAGGGCCTGGGTCGCTTCATCCTTGGTCAGCGGCTTGCCATGGTGGTTGGGATCGGATGCGAGCATTTGCTGCAGCGGGTAGCCCTTGACCGTGCGGGCCACGATCGCGCTGGGTCGGCCCTTCGTCGCCGCCGCCTTATCCAACGCCGCCAGCACTTGGCCCACGTCGTGGCCGTCGATTTCCTGGGCGAACCAGCCGAACGCCTCGAACCGCGGAGCGAGCGGCTTCAGATCGAGGACGTCCTTGGTCGCGCCGGTCTGCTGATAGCCGTTTTGATCGACGATGCACACGAGATTGTCGAGCTTGTATTTCTCGGCGGACATCATCGCCTCCCAAACTTGGCCTTCCGCCATTTCGCCGTCGCCGGTCACGACGTAGGTGCGGGTCGGATAGCCGTCGAGCTTCGCGGCCAGCGAGCAGCCGACGCCGATGGAAAGGCCCTGGCCCAAGGAGCCGGTGGAGGCTTCGACGCCGGGCAGACGCCGCATGTTCGGATGACCTTCGAGCACGCTGCCGATCTGGCGTAGGGTGGGGAGCAGATCGCGCGAGAAGTAACCGACTTCCGCCATCACCGCGTAGAGAAGCGGAGCCGCATGCCCCTTGCTGAGGATGAAGCGATCGCGCTGAGGCCAATGCGGATTCTTGGCGTCGTATTGCAGAATGCCGCCGTAGTAGAGGGCGGCGACGATATCGGTGGCCGACAGCGAGCTGGTGGGATGCCCCGAGCCGGCCGCGGTGGTGCATTCGATGATGTCGCGCCTTAGCTGCTTGGCTTTGGTCTGAATGTCAGCGACGGAAAGTCGGGGGGTCGCCACGCTCGGTCTCCGCTCGAAAAAAGACGGCTCGGAAGGTCGGACTCGGTTCGATGGTCCGCCTATTGTAAGCAATCGCCCGACGATGAAAAGCCGGGGGAAGCACGACTCATGAGAATCGCCCCCGGAAGAAGGATCAAGCTAAAAGGGAGAGAAAACGCGCGATGCATTTCGCCCGCGTGCCATCGTCTCCCTCGCTTGCGGCTTAAAGGTTGTTTCGAAACCATCTGATGGGTTTTCCGCTTGCGGCTCAGCGAGCCCAGGGCTTTCTCCGAACGCTAAGCCGCAAGCGGAAGACAGGGGTTTCGGAAAAACTTCTTAGCGATTCCGGGTTCGCCAAGTTTCGAACCGAGCGCGAATGTCATTTCGAATGACGGCAACTTTTCGTTACGCCAAAGGCATTGCAGCCCACAGCCCAGGGTTGCGAGCGTAGCGAGCTGCCCTGGGTCCAACCGTAAATTCAGGCTGCGTACCCCGAAGGGGTTCGAGCAACGGAATCGTATCCGTCGCTTCAACCCCGTTGGGGTAGGCCGTTTCTCTTCTCGCGTTACCCAGGGTAGGCTCCCTGCGGTCGCCAACCCTGGGCTGTCCGCTGTAACGCCGTTGGCGTAAAGAGGACCGCCGCCGCGGAGGGCGTTCCGCCGCGGAGGGCGTTCCCTACGGCGCCTCACACCGTCGCGGGGGGCAACTCGACGGCGGAAGGGGCGGCAGGTTCCGTCGGCGCATTGGGATCGACCGGGCGGCGCGTGCGGGCGATGAGCAGGAGCACGGTCGCGCTGATGAGGATCAGGATGCTGATGTTCTGCGACAGCGTCATGCCGAAGGCGACGGGGGCGGTGTCGGTGCGGAGCATCTCGTTGAGGAAGCGGTGCACGCCGTAGCCGTACATCCACGCAACCATCACGGCGCCTTCGTATCGCCGCAGTTCGAAGTAAGCCAAAAGGGCGAACATCAGGAGAACCATGCTGATCGTTTCATAGAGCTGCGTGGGATGCAGGCCGATCGACTGCGGGTAAAAGGGCCCCACTACGCGCGCCTCGCCGCTTTGGTTCTTCACCTCGAGATAAAGGGCGTTCTGCCCGCGCGGCCAATCGCTGGTGAAGGCGGCGTAGACGTCGGCGAAAGCAGGCGTTTGCCGGGTGTTGACCTGAACGATGCGGTCGCCGGGCCGAAGCCCCGCTTCTTCCGCCGGCGATCCTGGCGACACCGCGTAGACGATCGCGGGTTCTTCCTTGGGACGATTCACGGTTTCGAGCACGAACCCGGCCGCACTCTGGTAGCCGCGTTCCACCATGGCGAAGCGAGGCGGGCTGGCCATGGGAAAGTAGAGTGCCGGGCAGCCGTCAGTGCATGAGACATTTCCGAAGCAGCAGCCATTGAGCAAGCATCCGACCCGGCCCAAGGCGAGGCCCAGGCAAAGGCAGGGGGCAACGATGTCCGCTATCTTCCAATGGCTAACGCCGTATTTCTTGAGTTGGAATCGATAGGCGAGGAAGTAACCGAAGACGGCGCCGGGGAGCGAGCCGTAGAAGACGAGCCCACCGTCCCAGATCGCGGTAATTTGGGCGAAGTTTTGGAAGCGGTCGCGGTACTGGAAGTAGTAGGTGAGGCGAGCGCCGAGGATGCCGAAGACGAAGAGCCAGATGGAGAGATCCTGAAACGCTTCGCGCGGAATGCCGTCGCGTTTGCCCAGGCGGGCCGCGAGCCAGGTGCAGAGGACGAAGGCGAGGAAGAGCATCGTGCCGTAGCCGTAGATCGGCAGATCGAGGCCAGGGACGCGGAAAAGAACTTGCTGCATGGTTGATTCCGTTCGCTAGGGGGCGTCGGATCATTCTAGGGCGCAGGCTCGTCGCCTCCAGACTGCAACCCTTCGACGGAAAACAGCAGCGCGACTCTGGGTTGCACGGGTTGCACGGGTTGCACGGGTTGCACGGGTTGCACGGGTTGCACGGGCATGTTCAACGGTCGATCGGGCGTCACAGGATCGTGAAGTCGGCGCCGGGGCTCCAGCCGAGCGTTTCGCCGAGGTTGTTGAATGCCAGCACCCAGAAGCGGTAGCGACCCAGGGCGAGCGGCGTTGTCGGGGTGTAGCTGCTGGTGCTCAGATTCGGCTGGCGAATGACCTGATCGGCCCCGGTGGTGAGGTTGGCGACCCATAGGTCGTAGCGCGTGGCGCCGCTGCTGGCGTTCCACTGGAATGTCGGCAATTGCGTGCTTTGCGTGGCGAAGGGACCGGTGATCACCGGGATTGCGGGAGGCTGGAGGGTGAAGGTCCTTCCCACGCTCCACGCCCCGAGTTCGCCGCTCGCGTTCGCGGCTCGCACCCAGGCGGTATAGGAACCTGCCGGCAGCGACGCGGACGCGGCGAAGTTCGTTCCCGCCAAGTTCGCGGCGCGAACCGCGACGGCTCCGCTCGTGTTGTTCCCCACATACAGTTCATACGTGGCCGCGCCGGTGGAAGCGGTCCATGCGAACGTGGGCCGATTGTTCGTCGTGCCGCCGGTCGGTGCGGTCACTGTCGGGGCCAGGGGAGCAATGATCGTGAAGGTGTAGGCGGCGCTCCAGCCGCGCGATTCCCCGGCCGCGTTGAACGCCCGGACCCAGCCTTGATACGTGCCGAGCGGCAGCGTTCCGGGCGCGTAGGAATTGGTCGCCAGGCTTTGCTGGCGGATGGTTTGACCCGTCGTCAGATTGTCGAGCCACAGGTCGTAGCGCGTTGCTCCCGCACTTGCGGACCAAGTCGCCGCGGCGGTCTTGTCGGTTGTCGTGCCGGGACCGGAGAAGGTTGGAACGACGGGAGCGGTTTCCACGGCGAACGTCTGCCCGATGCTCCACCCAGCCGATTCGTTCCGCGACGACAGCGAGCGGATCCAGGCGGTGTAGGCGCCGCGCGGCAAGGCGGTTGTCGGGGTGTACGTCGTTCCGGTCAGAGCTTGCTGCCGGATGACGACGCCCTGCGCATTCGCCACATAAAGGTCGTACTTGTCCGCCCCGGCGACCGCCGACCAGGCGAACGTCGGCGTGCTGGTTGATTGGGCTCCCGTCGGACCGGTCAGTGTGGGGATGCCGGGAAGCGCGACGTTGAAGTTTCGGGCCGGGCTCCATCCGCGCGTTCCTCCGGTCGAATCGAAGGAGCGAATCCAGGCGGTGTAGCTGCCCGCCGCGAGAGCGGAGCCAGTGCTGAACGACGTTGCGGCGAGATTTTCCTGACGCGTCACCAATGCACCCGTCGCGGCATTGCTGACCCAGAGTTCATAGCGAGCCGCTCCGCTGACGGCATTCCAGCCGAAAGAAACCTGATTGTTCGAAGTGGCGCCTGCAGCGGGCGAACTGAACGTCGGTATCGCCGGCAATGCGACATCCACGGAGAAGTCCGCGCCGGCGCTCCACGCTCCGCTGCTGCCCGCATCATTATTGGCTCGCACCCAGAAGCGATAGTTGCCTGCGCCCAGCGGGGTCGTCGGCGTGAACGAAGTGGCGTTGATGCCCCTCCGGTCAATCGCTTTCGACGTGCCGGTCGTGAGATTATCGACCCACAAGTCGTAGGTCGCCGCACCGGTCGTTGACGTCCACGAAAAGGTCGGCGTGCCGTTCGCGACGACGCCGGTCGGCCCGGTCGGCGTCGGAGCCGCGGGGGCGGTGATGGTGAAGCTGAGCTGATCGCTCCAGTTGCTGATTTGGTTCGTCGCGGAGTAGCCGCGGACCCAGGCGCGGTAGGTTCCTGCGGGGAGCGAGGTGGTGGTCGCGAACGAGTTGGTGTTGAGATTCGTTTCCCGAATGATCTGAAGCTGCCCGGTCGAGACGTTATCCACCCGCAGGTCGAATCGCACCGCTTCTGGCGGCGCTCCCCACGAAAACGTCGGCCGAGTTTGAGCGGTCGTGCCGATCTGCGACGACCAGATCGGCGAAGCAAGGGGGGTGCGGATGAAATTCGAGCGGACGTTGCTGGAGCCGATGGTGATGGTGCGGACGATGGGAGCCGCCAGGCTTCCGCCGCTCGCGGTGACTTGATACGTGCCCGCGCCGAGTTGCAGTTGATATCCGCCGGCGTCGGAGGTGGTCGTCTGGAACGTGCCGGACGTTCCGTTGATGCCGACGGCGGAGACGGTCACGCCGCCGATGCCTTCGTTGAGGCTGTAGTAGGCGTCCGCGTTCGTATCGTCGTAGGCCACGCCGAGGAAGAACGGGTTGCCTTGATTGAATCGCCTGCCGAAATTCTGGGTGATGACGAGCGGCCCGAAGCCGGGGGTGGCCGTGTCGTCGACGATGCCGATGCCGATTTCGCGGACGTCGGTCGCCATGATGTTGTCGCGATGCCCGGCCGGGCTCTGAATGCCGCCGGGACCGCTGCCCCAGTCGATCGCGAAAGCGGCTTGAGCGTGCAACAAGCTCTTGGCGTAAGAGAAGACGTTCTCGCGCGCCATCTGATAGTCGTAGCCGGCGTCGATGAAGCGTTGCCCGAGTCCGGGCTCGCCGGGAACTTGATGCGATTGGGCATCCGCCGCGGCGAGGGCCTGGCTGTGTCCCAGGGCAGCTGCCGCGAGGTTGTCGTTCCAGGCCAGGGGCGGGGCAGCGGTGAGCAAAGCCCATTGATCGGCAAGCATCGTTTGGTTCACGCCGAAGTAGCTCAGCGCCGATGCCACATCTGGATCGCCGCTGTTCAGCAAGAGCGGCAACTCCGCGGCCGGGTTCTCGCGCATGCGGTTGATCAGTTCGAGCATGTACTGCTCGCGGGCGCCGACCGCGGGCGTCAGGCGGTCTTCCAGCGACTCGAACGAAACGCGGCAACTGGGTCGCTTGCGAATGGCCGTACCGTGTTTCGGAGCAAGCCAACGGCCGACGAAGGAGAACATGCCCATGGTGATTCGCAACCGGCGGGTGAAGACGTAGCGACTTCCAACTCTAGCGAATGAATGGAGGACGCGCCGCCGGTTGCGCGGATTTTGCACGCTTTTATGAACGAACATTCACTAGCTTTGCGAATTCATGCCTCAGATTTCAGTTCTTGGACGAGTGCACGCAGAAATGGCTCGGCGTCGGTCACCACGCCGACAGTCTGATGGCTGCCACGGTCCGCCAGTTTCGTCACGGTCGCAGGGTTGATGTCCACACAAGCGACTTTCACCCACGCCGGGAGCAGATTGCCGACCGCGATGGAATGCAGCATGGTGGCCATCATGAGGCAAAAGCCGACGCCGCGTATTCGTTCGCGCATCGCATCCTGCGCGGCGAGGACATCGGTGACGACTTCGGGCAGAGGGCCGTCGTCGCGAATGCTTCCGGCGAGAAGGAACGGGATCTTCGCCTTCACGCATTCGTACATGATGCCGCTTTTCACTGTCCCTTGCTCCACGGCCTCGGCAATGCCGCCGATGCGGCGAATGCGGTTGATGGTGCGGAGGTGATGCTCATGCCCTTCATCCGCCGGCAATCCGCGCTCGAGCGAGACGCCCAGGCTGGTGCCGTAGAAGGCTTGCTCCAGATCGTGAGTCGCCAGGGCGTTGCCCGCGAAGAGCACGTTGAGATACCCCATGCGGATCAGGTCGCACACATGCGGCACGCTGCCGGTGTGGACCACCGCGGGGCCCAGCACCGCGAGGATTTTTTCCCTCGCCTGCTTCGTTCGCTTCATCGTGGCGGCGATCTCGCGAACCGTCACCCCCTTGGGCTTCTCGCTTGACACCGCGCTCGACATGAACTCGAACAGACTCTGCCGCGGAGCCGTCTCCGCGGGCAACACACGTGTGCCTTGCCGGCCGACGATGATGCGGTCCCCTTTGCGGACATGCACCATCGGCAAGCAGCGGACCGCGGTTCCTTGCGGATCGACGAGGATGCCGCAGTCCATCTCTTGATCTTCGACTTCGATCCACTCGCCGTTGAGCCGAACCTGGGTGCGGTAGTTGGTGGTGCTGTAGAACTGCTCGGGAAAAGCCCCATCCATGTCCGCCGCTTCAATCGCGGCATCGTGGGTGGAAATCTGCGAGGCGCCGTGGTCGTGGATGGCATCAAGGATGTCTTCAAGGGCCTCGGCCGTCTCCGCCTTGACCTGCAATCGGGCGAAACTGGGATCGGTCTGCTTCTCGCCCAGGCGAATCTCGCGGACGGCATAGGTTCCGCCGCGGGTGAGGATTTCGTCGAGCACCTTGGGGAGCAAGAGCGAATCGATGATGTGCCCCTGAATCTCGACTTCCTCGACAGGTTCCTTCTTGGCTGCCATGACTCGCCTCGTTTCGCCTGAGAGATTCGGCGCATCCATTTTACGCCCGGAAAGCAGCGCCCGCCTGATTCGTGCTATTCTGAGGGAAGCAAGCCACTCTCCGCCGGTGAACATTCATGGACGCACGTCTGCTCCTCAAGAAAAGCGCGGGATCGCCTCAGCCGTTCACGTTGCGCTCCGACGAAACCGTCATCGGACGACAGACGGGTTGCCAGATCCGTGTTCCTTCCGGAACCGTGAGCCGGCGGCATTGTCGCCTGACGCAAGAGAACGACTTGCTCTGGGCGGAAGACCTGGGGAGCGCCAACGGCACCATCATCAATGGTCGCCGCATCAAGGGCCGCACCGTGCTGCGCCCGGGCGATTGGCTGCAGATCGGCGTCGCCAAGTTTCTCGCCGTGTATCAGCTGTCGCAACGATCCATCGATACCCTGCTTACGCTCGCGCCCACGCCCCCCGCGCAGCCGAAAGAAGAGGTGATGCCTGAGATCGACATCGAAGTGATGGACGAGGATTTGGGGACAGGCGCATCGGAACCGGAACCCATCGAATCCGATCTGCCTTTGGCCGTGGACGTCGACCTCGACGACGTGCCCCCACCTGCAATCGAACCCGTCCGCGAGAAAAAGAAAAAACGCAAATCGAACGAGAGTGCGCCCGCTCCGGCGGCCTCGCTGGAAGAATTCGACGTGAGCAAGATTCTGGCCATGCGCCGCAAGACGATGCTAGGCAAAGGCGGCAGCGGCGATCTGAACGACCTGGGAGAGTGAACGCCCGTCGAGGCATTCCTGTTTGATCGCTTTTCATTTCTTGAGCTAGAGTTCGCCTCCTTTACGGAGCCCCGTGGCCGCTGTGACAAAAAACGGCGAGGATTTTTCCTCTCGCTCTTTGGACGCTACAGACCAAAAGCAAAAGCAGGATAATAGGAGAGCAGAAGAATAAGAAATGCAGATGAGCGAAGAATCCTCCTTCTCGCTCTGCCTTCTTATTATTCTGCTTTCTCCATTATCCTGCTTATCTTCTTCCGCAGCATGCATGACGAGACTTGCAAGGTTTCTGGACCAGCCGGCTAACGCCGGCCGCTCGCCTTACTGCGCCGCCACGGTCGCCAGCGGCAGTGTGCCCGCTTCGCTGAGCTTGCGGATGTCCTGCGTGATGCGCATCGAGCAGAACTTGGGGCCGCACATCGAGCAGAACTTGGCGCTCTTGAATACCTCTTGCGGCAACGTCTCGTCGTGCATTCGCTGAGCGGTTTCCGGGTCCAGCGACAGCTCGAACTGCTTCTTCCAATCAAACTCGAAACGTGCTTTCGACAACGCATCGTCCCGATCCCGAGCCCCCTTACGGCCGCGAGCCACATCCGCGCTGTGAGCGGCGATCTTGTAGGCGATCACGCCCTGACGCACGTCGTCCTTGTTCGGCAAACCAAGATGTTCCTTCGGCGTCACGTAGCACAGCATCGACGCCCCGGCCCACCCCGCGAGGGCGGCGCCGATCGCGCTGGTGATGTGGTCGTAGCCCGGAGCGATGTCGGTCACGAGCGGGCCAAGCACGTAGAACGGCGCCTCGTGGCACATCTCCCGTTCCTTCTCCACGTTCATCTTCACCAGGTGCATCGGCACATGGCCGGGGCCTTCGATCATCACCTGGCAACCTTGCTCCCACGCCTTGAGCGTCAATTCGCCGAGCGTCTTGAGTTCGGCGAACTGGGCGTCGTCGTTCGCATCCGCCAAGCAGCCAGGGCGGAGGCCGTCCCCGAGGCTGAAGGTGACGTCGTGGGCGCGCATGATTTCGCAGAGTTCGCCGAAGTGCGTGTACCAGGGATTTTGCTCATGCCGGGCCAGCATCCACGCGCCCATGATCGACCCGCCCCGGCTCACGATGCCGGTGATGCGCTTCGTCGTCATCGAGAGGTATTCGAGCAACACGCCCGCGTGGATCGTCATGTAGTCCACGCCCTGCTTCGCCTGGTGCTCCACCATGTCGAGCAGGTCTTTCGCCTTCAGGTCGGCGACTTCCTTCACGTTTTGAATGACCTGATAAATCGGCACCGTGCCGATCGGCACCGGCGAGGCATCAATGATCGCCTGGCGGATGCTGTCGATGTTGCCGCCGGTGGAAAGATCCATCACCGTGTCGGAACCGAGGTGCACGGCCGTGTGCAGTTTGTCGAGTTCGTCTTCCACGGTCCCGGTGACTGCGGAGTTGCCGATGTTCGCGTTGATCTTGCACTTGGAGGCGACGCCGATCGCCATCGGCTCAAGCTTGCCCTTGAGATGGTGGATGTTGGCCGGGATGACCATGCGGCCACGCGCGACTTCCGAGCGAACCAGTTCCGCGTCGAGATCCTCGCGGCGAGCGACGAATTCCATTTCCGGGGTGACGATACCCTTGCGGGCCGATTCGATCTGAGTCATGGGGCATTCCTTTCGAAAGAACAGGTCGCGGTCGCGGCATGCTCGGTAATCACGAGGACACTTTCAGCCAGGCGTACGCAAGGCGGAGGAGCGGGTTCCAGAAACCAATGAAGTAGTTGAGGACGAACAGCAGGAAGATCGGCAGCAGAAAGTACATTGCAAACAGCCCGAGACCCTCGAGCAGGTCTTCGAATGCGAAGAAGAAGGCGACCGTCCATACGCCCACTGCCACGTAGGCGATGAACGTCATCAGGTGGACCATGCCGGAAGGGACGCCGGACCAGTCGGCAAGAAACCAGTCGATGAAAAGGAAGGCGACTGTGACGATCGCGAGGGCGAACGACGCGTAGGCCGCGCGCGGCCAAAGCTCGTCGCCATCCATGCGTCGCTCGCTGTCTTCGTCGAGCGGGCCTTCGCGGATGCGCTGGGCGAATCCCATCCAGGCGATGTTGAGCGGCCACAGGCAGGCGATGGTGGCCATCCAGGCGAGGGCGCTGCGGAAGAAATCGTAGATGTCCATGGAAGCCCGCAAGCCTGGAGAGACAGGTCGGCGACGGGCGTGGGGGAAGGGCGGCTTCGGATCGATCGCTTTCCCACGCCGGCATCACCCGGATCAGGTCCCAAGGGTCTGATCTCAGCCCGCGTCGCAAGCGGGCACCCCTAGCGATCGCCTGTATTGTAGTGGCGATTAAGCGGAATGGAAGCGCGGGCCGCGGTTGGGGAAGTGTCGAGCGAAGCGAGAGGCGCCCTACGGAACGCGGTCGCGGCCTCTCCGAAGGCGGCGGAATCGGCGCAAAGATGCGCGGTGGCGGCGGTGGGGCGGAGGTGTGACGTTTGCGCCGACTCGCGAATCTTCATTTCCCGATTTCATTCGACTTTTTCTCAACTCCGATCAAGCCCGCCGTCTAAAATTGCTTCGCTTGACCCGTCCGGTCCCGCGTTTGCGAAGCGTTGTTCCGCTGTCCACCACCGGCCTGCATCCTTGAGCCCTCCATGAAGAAATTCTTGGCGTTCGGCTTCGGCGTCCTCGCGATCTTCGGCAGCGCGCACGCCTTCTTCCCGAACCTCGGCAATCCTGCCGCGGCACAATCGCCTGTCGTCGGAGAAGGCGGCCCCTTCCCTGAAGGGCCGCGCGATCCGCTCATGGCGCTCAGCGATCGCTTCGAAACGATTGCGCAGAAAGTGCTGCCTGCCGTCGTCTCCATCGAAGCCATCAAGCCCCCCAAGGCGAATTCCAATCGCACCAAGCCGATCGAAGAATCAGGCTCCGGCGTCCTCGTCAAGCTGGACGGCAAAGCGGGTTACTACGTGATTACCAATAATCACGTCATTTCCCAGGCACGCAACGATCAGATCACCATTCACCTGGCCGATGGCCGAATCTTCCGACCGATCCAGGTGTGGACGGACCCGGAAACCGACATCGCCCTCATGGCCATCGAAAGCAACAACGCCCTCCCCACCGCTCCGCTCGGCAACAGCGACAACGTCCGCGTGGGACGATGGGTGCTGGCGTTCGGCAGTCCGTTCGGGCTTGCCCAAACCGTCACGCACGGCATCATCAGCGCACGCGATCGCGGTCAGGTCAGCCTGGGCGGCACGATTCGCATCAAGGAGTTCTTGCAGACCGATGCTGCGATCAACCCCGGATCCTCCGGCGGCGCCTTGGTAGACATGACGGGGCACGTCATCGGCATCAACACCGCGATCGCTTCGCATAACGGCAGCAACAGCGGCGTCGCCTTCGCGATTCCCAGCAACCTCGTGAAACGCGTCATCGTGCAGATGATGGCCCAGGGCCAAGTGCAACGCGGCTTCCTGGGCATGCAGCTCGCCCAGGGTTTCGAGCCGAATGAAGCGTTGCGATTAGGCCTGGAGCGAGTGCAAGGCGCACTCGTGGAAAAGGTCTACCCGGACACGCCTGCTTCTTCCGCGGGATTACGGCCCAACGATGTGATCCTGCAAATCGAATCGGTGGCCGTGCGAAACGAGAACCACCTCATCAACCTCATCAGCAACCTGCCGATCGGCCAACGCATCCGCATGCAAGTGTGGCGCGACCGCAATACCTCGACGCTCGAAGCCGTCGTCGGCGATTGGGCGAAGGCGCAAACGAGATTCAAAGCCGATTGAGCAGCAACATGACGCTCTGTAGGGAACGCCCTCCGTGGCGTTCCGCCGAACTGAACGCGTCCGAGCGACATCACCCAACTTGCAAATGTCGAAATCCCGCTTGCGTCTTTGCGTTCGAGCCGATTCTACGGCTCGCTACTAAGCCGCAAGCGGAAGACGGGCGATCGCAAGTGGGACGCATTCCATCGGACGCGTCCCGTTCGGCGGAACGCCACGGAGGGCGTTCCCTACAGCGCGTCGCGATTTCGCGCGGCTCTTAGTACTTCATCATCACGCTTAGGCCCACCGCGTCTTGCATTGCGAGCGGAGCGAGTTGGAAGCGGCTATGCTCCATGTCCGTCTGAAAGACGCTGTGCGTCGCAACGACGGCGATCGCGTAACCCAGAGCAACTTGGCTGAAGTAATTGCGGTCGTCGTTGATGCGGGCGACGGGCGTATAGAGCGAACCCGCTACGAAGAGAACTTTGAGGGCGTACGAATCGGTCATGTACGCCGCGGTGAGCAGCGGCACGGCGCCGACATACGCATGGCCGGCGACGCCTTCGCGAGTGCGGATCGGCTGCCAGTAGCTAGACCCATCGCCCGGCCGATCGCCGCCCAGGCCATATTGCAGAACGCCGACCGCAGGGGCGCCCACG
Source organism: Gemmataceae bacterium (assembly GCA_019748295.1). Classification (GTDB taxonomy): domain Bacteria; phylum Planctomycetota; class Planctomycetia; order Gemmatales; family Gemmataceae; genus JAIEPT01. Next base: position 23,355 of record JAIEPT010000062.1, read on the forward strand.
ATGAGGGCTCGCAGCGATTTCGTGCCGAAAGTCCGCAGCGTGCCGCCAGCCGGATAATCTTCAAGGATTTTGCCGACGACGGCTCCGCCGATGAGCACGCCCCCCGTCCAACGCCAGTCGCCGAGTTGATCGTTGCCGAAGCGGAAAATCTGGTCGGAGCGTTCATTGCGGACACGCCCCTGCCACCAATCGCGGATGCCGGTATCGGCACGCGTGTTTGCTACCGGCGCGGCCGCGATCACAGCGATGCCGACGCACAGCAGGTTGGGCGTCGTGTAGAAATGGCGGAAGTCTTCCCCGCTGCGAAACGCGGTCTCGGTCGCTTCGTCCCGATAGTCCATCAGCCATTCTTGCCAAGTGCGAGGAACATGACGGGTGCGATCCACGTCCATCACCTCCGCCGGCGCTGCCATGGGATCCCAAGGACGCAACGGCGCCAATTCCGCGATCGACCATGCACGGGGGCCGAGCACCGGAACGATTGCCTGTTCCTTCACGCGCGGCACATTGGGAATCTCTTCCGGCACCACCACGCGGGGCAACTGCGGGACGACTTCGCCTCCCAGCGGAGGGGGCGGAAACTGCACGTTCGCATCGGGCAAGAAGTCGAGCGGCGGCGGCCGATCCTGAGCGCTCGCAGGGCGAACGCAGTGCACCGCGACCCACGCCGACAACATCATGAGCACGATACGACGCATCGCGACACGCTCCTCCGGAAACCAACGTCCGCTGTGTTTATCGGCGATTCGGGTCGTGAGGAAGAATCGGATTGGGGAATCTGTAACGAACCTGCCGAAAACGCCGTCGCTACGACCGGACGACTTTGCGCTGTTTGCTCAGATTGCCAAGAGAATGACGATTTGGAAAATGCCCGCCCAACCTTGCCGGCGTGGGAAGCCGCCGTCATAATGGAGCCATTGGATCGGACTGAGCAGAAATGCCATGCACTCCCCTGGAACCAATGCGACGCTCGTGAACCGGAAGAATTCCGGCGTGGCGTTTTATTGGTTTTATTTCGGGCCCTACGGGGTTCCTGGGAGATTGGCGTCCGCCGGTTGATCGAATCGAAATACCGAACGCCAAAGACCCTGGAACCTTGCAAGGTTCCAGGGTCTTTGGCGTTTTCCCGTCCATGGTTATTCCCCAGCCTGGGCCGCGATTTCACGAATGGGGATTCTTCGGAGAATCGAACGATGATCGTCGTCATGAAGGCCGGGGCGAAGCCGCACGAAGTGGATCATGTCGTCCAGGAAGTGGAACGACTGGGATTGAAAAGCCACATCATCGTGGGCTCCGACAGGACAGTAATCGCCGCCCTGGGCGAAAAACGGGATGGCGCGAAACAAGCCCTCGAAACCGCGGCCGGAGTGGAGAAAGTCATGCCGATCCTCGCCCCCTACAAGATGGCCAGCACCGAAGTGAAGAAGGAACCTACCATCGTGCCGTCGCTCGGCCTCAAGGTGGGCGGCGGCACGATCGGCGTCATTGCAGGGCCTTGCTCCGTCGAGAGCAAGGAGCAAATCCTGCAAGTGGCTCGCATCGTCCGCGAAGCGGGGGCGGCGGGGCTACGCGGCGGCGCTTTCAAGCCGCGAACCAGTCCGTACAGCTTCCAGGGGATGAAGGAGAAAGGGCTCGAACTGCTCGCGTTGGCCCGCGAAGAAACCGGGCTCGCGATCGTCACCGAGGTGATGGCGCCCGAGCAGGTCGCCATGGTCGCCCAGTATGCCGACATCCTGCAAGTGGGCGCCCGCAACATGCAGAACTACCCGCTGCTCGAAGCCGTGGGCGTGGCGAACAAGCCGGTGCTTCTTAAGCGAGGCCCCTCCGCCACCATGGACGAGTTCCTCCTCGCGGCCGAGTACATCCTCAAGACGGGCAACACGCAAGTGATGCTCTGCGAACGCGGCATCCGCACCTTCGAAGACCACACCCGCTTCACCCTGCCCCTCGCGACCGTTCCGTACCTGAAGCAAACGACGCATTTGCCCGTAGTCGTCGATCCGAGCCACGGCACCGGCAAAGCGAGCCTCGTCGCACCGATGGCGGTCGCCGCCGTCGCTGCTGGCGCCGATGGCATCATCATCGAGGTCCACCCCGATCCGGAGCATGCGTTGAGCGACGGCTTCCAGGCGCTGACGCCGCCGATCTTCAGCCAGATGATGGCCAATTGCCGCAAGGTGGCGCAGGCGTTGGGCAAGACGATGTGACCGCTTCGGATTTGGGAGGGCGAGGCGGGCGAGGCTCCTGCCGAGCCGGCGTTGCTAAAAACCCACGGAAAAATCAGCGTTTGGCGCAGCGAACAGTACCCGGCCGCTCGGCAGGAGCCTCGCCCTGCCGGCCTCTTGCTGCGGTCTACTTCTTCTTCGGCGTGGTCTTCTCATCAACCCAGTAGAAGTCCACGTAGCCGATCATCATTTCGTCCCAGGTCTGGTCGCCCCAGCGGACTTCCTTGGTGGGATCGGGATTCGCGGGGTTGTCGAGCGAGTTGTCGAAGTGGGCGACGCACTGGATCTTGGAGCCCATCGGGACGAACAGCGGTTCCTTGAAGCGGTAGGTGTTCTGCCAATTGAAGTCGTACTGCGGGATCGAAAGGATCGTTTCCTTCTTGCCGTCGCCATGCACGAGATAGTAAGTGAAATCTTTGCCGCGCACGTGCATGTGCGGATAAAGGGAAAGGACCACGGCATCCTTGAAGGCGGGGATGGACGACGTGATCGTCTGGTTCGGCTCTCCCGGCGGGATCTTGATTTTCGTGTTGGCAATGCCGTGATTCACGACGCTTTGCTTGGGCGGCTCCTTGCAGAAGACCAGGCCCACTTCGGAGCAATCCAACTCTTCCTTGCCCGTCGCCGTGTAGTGCATCTGGAACACGATTTCGGCTCCCGCCGGGATCTTGCGGCCCATGCCTTCGGGGAGCACCAAAGGCTCCGCCCCTGGCGCGGTTGAGACGAGCCAGACCGGCGTCTTGAGGAAGCTCTTCGGATCGCGATACGAAATGATGATGTGATGCACGACCGCCCGGTTGCCCGGCCTTGTTTCCGCGGACTGCACCCACATGTCTTCCTTGAAGTTCGTCTTCGTCGCGAAATATTTGTAGCGGATCGTTCCCTTCGCCGGCACTTTGCAGGTCTCCGGCATTTTGAAGACGACATCTGGTTTTCCGATGCGCCAGCCTTCTTCGAAGGTCGGCGCTTTCGGTTCGGTCTTGGCGTCGCCGCGTGGGGCGCCGGCGTCCACCCAGGCGAGGATCGTGTCGGTTTCCTCCTGCGACAGCCGGCGTTCGTTGGCGAAATGTCCGAAACGCGGGTCGGCATGCCACGGCGGCATCGTCCGGCGAGCGACCACTTCGCGGATCATGGCCGACCAGTTCGACGCGTCGTCAAAAGTGAGCAGCGGAAACGGCGCGGAGGTGCCCGCGTGATGGCAGTCGGCGCATCGCGAATGCAGAATCTTGGCAACGTCCTTGGCAAAGGTCGGTCCTGCTTTCGCATCCGCTCGGCGGATCGGCGTGATCAGACAACCCGCCGGTTCGGTCTCGGCCACGGTTACCTTCTTGGAAGCAATCACCTCGTCGATCGCTTCGCGCAGATCGTGCCGTTTTGCTTCGTCGCGGCGATAATCCTGGCCAATACGATCGTCGATGCGTCCGCGGTAACGGATCGCCATGCGGTGGTCGAGCACCACGACTTCCGGCGTCCGCTTCGCGTCGAATTGCGCCAAGGTGGTTTGGGTCGAATCGATCACGGCGGGAAACGCGAGCTTGTATTCCTTGACGTGCTTGGCGACATCCTTCGCATTGTCCGCGGGGGAAGGATACACGCCGAGGAACTGCACCTTCTTGTCCCGGTATTGGTCGGCCAGTTCATTGAGCGTCGGCACATAGCCGTTGCCGATGGGGCAGCGTGTGGACATGAAGACGACGACGGTCGCCTTGGAGTCCTGTACATCGGCGAGTCCGACCGACTTGCCTTCGGGAGTGCGAAGGACGAAGGGGGCGATGCGTCGCCCGATGCCGCGCTCCTTGGCCGCCTTGCCGTCGCCGCCGTAGTTTTGGGCGAAGGCCGGGGCCGACAAGACACCAAGAGCCGCGAGAATCAAATACCATCGCATCGTTGAACATTCCTCCAGAATCCCGTTGAGCCGCCGCTCTCGGAGCGGCGCAGGCAATCGCGTTGTCCACCGCCACGTCAAGTCCGCGCCGCTCCGAGAGCGGCGGCTAAACGTGAACTCAGTGGGCGTCCGGGCTCGTCGTCGCCGCGTCTCACTCGCTGTCTCCACATTGGGATGGAGACGTTACTGCCGAAGAGCGGGTAAAGTTTCAGGCAGCGCTGCTCGTCCTTTGGCGCTTCCAATTGAGTGCCATGAAGCAACCAAATGGCTCCGTTCGACTCGCTTTTCGCGTGACATTCCGATTGTTTCGGTATCTTAGTATGGATAGGGACGCTCGGTTTTCCTGCACCAAGGGGAGCATTCCGTTGAGAAAGATCGCCATCCTTCCGACGCTCCTCACCCTGGGCAACGGCGTGTGCGGCTTCGCCTCGATCACGATGGCGAGCAAGATCTTTCCGGGCGTCTCGCCGGAACACATCGACCGATTCTTCGCTGCCGCCGGTTGGCTCATCATCTTCGCCATGGTCTTCGACGTGCTCGACGGCTACGTCGCCCGCCTCTCCAAAACCGCCTCGAAGTTCGGCGGCGAACTCGACAGCCTTTGCGATGCCGTGAGCTTCGGCGTCGCTCCCGCATTCCTGCTCCTGAAAATGGGACCGGGCTGGGAGCCGAATCCCTTCTTGCATCAACTGCTCGCCGGCATTGCCGCGCTTTACATGGTGTGCACGATCCTTCGCCTTGCCCGCTTCAACGTGGACAACACCCCGGACCCGGACAGCCACAAACGCTTCCGCGGATTGCCGTCGCCGGGCGCGGCCGGATGCCTTGCGTCGCTGGCGATCGTCCGCGGCGATTTCCCGGGCAACTTCGTGCAACTCTTCAGCGACGTGAGCCAGGACGCATTGCGGCAGACGATTCAGCGTAGCGTCGAAATTTTCTCGCCGATGGGTGCTTTGGTTGTCGCCCTGCTGATGGTTTCGATCGTGCCCTTCCCGCATTTCGGCAAGCAATTCCGCGGCAAACGCCATGGCGGATTGCTGATCCAGATCCTGCTTGCCGTACTCGTGATCGTGATGGTCCGCGACTTGGCGTTCATGATCATCTTCTGGGGCTACGCGTTCTTCTTCCCGCTTCGCGCCGCGTATCTTCGCTACGTCGCTCCCCCGTCTCAAGCGAATCCGCGCCCCGAAGGCGGGATCTCGTAGCAAATCCCCGCCTTCGACTTCGGAAGCAGCATGTTCACCGGCCTCGTCGAAACCATGGGCAACGTCGTCGCCGCCACGAATGAAGGCGAGGGGCGACGCCTCACGATCGATAGCTCGCTGATCGCCGACGGCTTGCCGATTGGCGCTAGTGTTGCCGTGAATGGGGTGTGTCTTACGGCCGTCGCGATTCGGAATTCGCAATTCGATTTCGAGGCGGGCCCCGAAACCTTGAAACGCACCAACCTTGGCGAAGTCCGGCCCGGCGATCGCGTCAACCTCGAGCGAGCCCTCAAGGTGGGCGATCGACTGGGCGGCCATATCGTGCAAGGCCATGTCGATGCCGTGGGCGAAATCTCCAAGCGCGAACGTGAAGGGGAGTGGGAGGTCGTTCGCTTCGCCTGTCCCGCGGATCTGACGTCGTGCATGGTTCCCAAGGGCTCCATCACCGTCGATGGCGTGAGCCTGACGCTCGTCGACGTGAATCCTGGCGAATTCAGCGTCGCCCTGATTCCGCACACGATGGATGCCACAACGCTTGGCTTCAAGCCCGTCGGCGCGACGGTGAATCTCGAAGTCGACATCTTCGCCAAATACATCCAGAAGCAATGGCAATCGGCAGCCGCGGAATGGATGGTGAAATTCCAAGCCCACGCCCAGGGGCGACCGTAGGGAACTTCTGGGTTCGGAGTGTCGGCAGTGTGATACGTTTTCGGGCTGGAACCCAGGAGCTCGCTACGCTCGCCCCTGGGCTTGGACATAGAACATCAACATGTCCCAACCCGACCTGCCTTCGCCGCGTCAAACTCAGTCCTTCCTACGAACGTTGTTCCAGGAACATGGGCTGCACCCCAAGAACAAGCTTGGGCAGAACTTCCTTATCGACTTGAATCTTCTCGAATTCATCGTTCGCGAAGGCGAGGTGACGAAGGACGATCTCTGCCTCGAAGTCGGCACCGGCACCGGCAGTTTGACCGCCAAGCTCAGCGATGCCGCGAAGGCGGTCGTCTCGGTCGAAATCGACCATCACTTCCATGAGGTCAATACGCGCGGCTTGGGCCGTCTTCCCAACATCACGCTTATTTTTGGCGACGTCCTCAAGAACAAAAACCTCCTGAACCCGACCGTCACCAATCAACTTCGACTGACCCTGGAGAAGGTGCAGCCCAAGAACCTGAAGCTGGTGGCCAATCTTCCTTATGCCGTGGCCACGCCGGTGATTTCCAACTTCCTGATGTCCGAATTCGCATTTGAGCGGATGGTCGTGACGGTGCAGTGGGAGATTGCCGAACGGCTGACCGCGAAGCCGAACACGAAGGAATACAGTTCGCTCGCCGTGCTGGTGCAGAGCCTCGCCGACGTCGAAATCCTGCGGCGGCTTTCGCCCGCGGTATTTTGGCCGAAGCCCAAAGTCGATTCCGCCATCGTCCGCATCCGCCCCAATGCGGCCAAGCGAGCGATGGTCAACGAGCCGCTGATGTTTCGGGTCTTTCTCCGCGATCTGTATGCTCACCGCCGCAAGAATCTGCGTGGCGCGATGCTGGCTGCCGCGGGACGAGACCATGAAAAGGCGGAGATCGATCAATTGATTGGCGAACTTGGCATGGACGGCCTCGGCCGAGCCGAGACGCTCGACATTCCGCAGCACCTCAAACTGTTCGAGGCGTTCCGCAAACGCGGCCTGCTCTCGGCGGACAAGCGAGATGACTCCGCGGATGACGACGCTTTGCCCGCGGTCTGATCCCCACCGTGCGCTGGGCTTACGGTGGGGCTTGGCGGGTAAACGCACATCTATGCACCGCTCTTTTCCCTCACCCCGGCCCCTCTCCCGGAGGGAGAGGGGAGAAATGCAGTTGCATAAAGAGAGGTCAGCCGGCAAGCGTGCCGACGATATCCGCCACGCGCGTCGCCCCAAGTTGCAGCAAGGCGGCGGGAAGCTGATCGGCAAGCGTGCCGGAAAGCGTTGGGTTGAAGAAGTTCGCGGTCCCGACTTGCACCGCGGAAGCGCCGGCGATGAGAAACTCCATCACATCATCGATGTTCGAGATGCCGCCGATTCCGATGATGGGAATCTTCACGTTTCGGGCGACGCGCCACACGGCCCGCAATGCGAGCGGCTTGATGGCGGGGCCGCTCAATCCGCCGGTCACGTTTCCGAGGATCGGCTTGCGGCGTTTCCAATCGATCGCCATGCCGACGAACGTGTTGACCAGCGAAACCGCATCCGCGCCGCCGTCGGCTGCCGCCTGAGCGATCGGCACGATGTCGGTCACGTTGGGCGTCAACTTGGCGAGAATGGGCAGCGAACAAACCGCACGCACGCCGGCGACCACTCGCTTGGTGACGGCGGGATCGATGGCGAAATCCACGCCCCCCGAAACATTCGGGCACGAAAGATTCAGCTCCAGCGCCGCCAGCCCCGTCGATCGACCGACCTTCTCCGCCATGGCGAGGAACTCAGCCTCCGTCTTCCCGGCGATATTGCCGATCACCGCAGTCGGCAGCGTTCGCAGATAGGGCAGATAGTGCTTGAGGAAATGGTCGAGGCCATCGTTGTCCAGCCCAATCGCATTCAGCATCCCCGCAGCCGTTTCAACGGTTCGTGGCGGCGGATTGCCGGCACGCGGAGCCTGCGTCACCGTCTTCGGAACGATGCCGCCAAGCTTCGCGAAATCGACCAGGCCTTCCATCTCCCGCGCGTAGCCGAACGTGCCCGATGCGACCAGAATCGGATTCCCAAGCTTCAAGCGGCCAAGGGTGATGGAGAGATCCATAGGTAAATTTCAAATTGCAGATTTCGAATTGCAAATTCGAAAACCGAAGATTTCTGTTCCTTCATTTGCAATCTGCAATTCGAAATTCGAAATCACTTGTTTTGGCCCACGACGAACGGCAGCGTTAGCCCGCCCTGATCCTGATACTTCCCCTTCTTGTCCGCGTAGCTCTTCTCGCAGACTTCGTCCGCTTTGAAAAACAGGATCTGGGCGATGCCTTCATTCGCGTAAATCTTCGCAGGGAGCGGCGTCGTGTTGCTGATCTCGATCGTGATTTTGCCGCGCCATTCCGGCTCCAGCGGCGTCACGTTGACGATGATGCCGCAGCGGGCGTAGGTCGATTTGCCGAGGCATGTGGCCAACACGTCGCGCGGAATCTCGAAGTATTCCACCGTCTCCGCCAGTGCGAAACTGTTCGGCGGGATGACGCAATGATCCGCCTCGATGTCCACGAACGCGGAAGGATCGAACTTCTTCGGATCGATCACCGCGCCGTAGACGTTCGTGAAGATCTTGAAGCTGCGGCCCACGCGGACGTCGTAGCCATAGCTGGAAACGCCGTAAGAGATCACGCCGGGGCGATGCGACTCCTCGGCGAACGGTTCGATCTTGACGAGCTTTCGAATCTGCCAGTCGGCGAGCAATCCCATGGTCGATCCTCACGGTGTGCCGACTGTCTTATCCGGCCTGCCCCGATCCGCCCATTTGCAAAACCGTGTCGATTCCGATAATTTCCACATTCCGCAATCGCTTTGACGGCCCCTCCGCGAGCGTGCGGCTCTTCACCAGGATTCTCGACATGCTTCGTTGGACGATGCTCGCCCTGCTTCCGCTTCTTCTTTTCGCGGCCGCCCCGGCTCAAGAGAAGAAGGGGCAGTTGTTCCAATCCGATTACCTGCCGCTGAAAGTGGGCAATCGCTGGATCTACAAAGCCGGCAAGGAGAAGGTCACGGTCGAAGTCGAACGACAAGAAACGATCAAGCGAAAGGTGAAGACGCAGGATGATTTCCGGTACGAACTGATCGAAGCCTTCCGCCTGAAAATCACCGCGGGGGACAAGACGTTGCATGAGCACGTGGTGGTGGCCGAAGACGGCATCTATCGCGTCAGCGCCGCCGGCAAGGAGATCCAGCCGCCGCTCCGTTTGCTGAAACTCCCGCCCATGGCTGACGACTCATGGCTGATCGACAGCGTGACGGAGAACATCGTGCTGAAGGGCCGTTTCGCCACCCTGGGGGACAAGGTGAGCGTGCCTGCTTATCCCGAAGGCGTGGCCGCCGTGCTGTCCAGCTGCGACGACTTTCAGATCGGTTCGCAACGCATGTCGGCCCGCTATTGGTTCGTCCCGAAGGTCGGCATCGTGAAGCAGGAAGTGAAGGCGGGGACGAGCGACGTATCGATGGAACTCGAGCGATTCGAACCCGCGAAGTGATGCATGGAGTGGTCCCCAAGCCCAGGGGCGACCGTAGGTAGCTCCTGGGATCGGAGTGTCGGAAGAGCGCCATGATTCGGTCTGGATCGGATCCCAGGAGCTCGCTACGCTCGCCCCTGGGCTTGGCGCGATCGGTACTTGTCGTTGGTCTTTTTAGATCCCCTTGATGCCGCCCCCCAGGGCGTTGATGTAGTTGCCGTAGATCGCGAAGATGGTGTAGATGATGAACCCCGCCACGCAGAGCCAGATGAAGCCGCCGGCCGCCTTCACCAAGACGCCGATGCGTCGAGTCGCCTCGTCATGCAGGTATTCCGCCTGATGACGCATCATTTCAGGCACTCGGCCTGCTTCTTCCGACGAGGCGATCATCTCGAGAAAGGACGCAGGGAAAATCCCTGTTTCCGCAAGCGAATCGTACAGAGTGTGGCCCGTCTGCAGCGCCTGGGCCGCTTGCGGGGCTTTCGTTCGATACACGGGGTTGTCGGTCAGGTCGAAACTCAGATTCATCGCTCGAACAATGGGAATCCCGGCATCCAACGTCAGGTGAAGTCCCAGGGCGAATCGGCCGAGTGCGAGCGTCTCAAGAGCGGTCCCAACCAAAGGAATCCTCATGAGAAGCCGCGTCAGCCCGGCTGTCCCGCCGAATAGTTTGGGAAACGCTTTCCAAACGAGCACGATGGCCGCAACGACGCCGAGAACGACGCTTACGAAGATCAAGCTGCCCGTCGGCCCCGCGAGGCCGAAGATGCGGATCGGCTGGGAGTTTCGGGACTCCGCAATAATTCCGACTACGTAGATGACGATTGCGATGATGAACACTGCGCCGGCGAGCTGAAGCAACGGCCCCATCGCCTGCCGCCGAAACTCGCGTCGTCGGTCGCGTTCCAGCGTCATGTAGCGCTCGAGTTCCTGCATCGCCTCCGGCAGTTTGCCCGTCTCTTCGCCGACATGAACAAGGGGCATCACGATGGCGGGAAACGCGGCTTTTTCACGTTCCAGCACTTCGCCGAGGCTTTCCCCACGCTCGACCGCTTCCACCACGCGTTTGCATAAGGGGCGAACCGCGGGATTGCCCGAACGCGCCTGCTGACGGAAGCTGTCGCGAACCGTCAGGCCCGCGGCAAGCTGATGCCGCAAGGCACGGAACATTTCCACTAGGTGATTCACGGAAAGTCGCGACGAGAACATTCCGAACGCCTCGGTGAAGTTTGGGGCCGGATCGAGCTACGTTATCGGCATCTTCGCGTCGATGGAATGTCGAACGCGAGAATTCCGGGTGTGCATCGCTCAAAAATCAAAAATCTATGTCTTGAGCAACCATGACTTCCTCCGCCCGCGAGGATGCCGCCAGCGAGCGGTTGAGCATTTCCTGCGAGATCGAGCCGTTTCGCTGAAACTCGTCCCGCATCGCCGCGTATTGGTTGACCATCGCCTGATCGCCGAAATCGCGAAACTTGGCGAGGAGCGCTTCGAGCAGCTTGGCGACGATCGCGCGGTCTCGATCGTTGGCCTGATTCGCGGCGAGCAAATCGATCTTGTGTTGCAGAAACAGAACCTGCCGCTGCACCTCCGCCCGCGCGAGCACTCGCTTCACGTCGCCGGAACGCTCGCCCAATCGTGCAACGTCGTCGGTGTATTCGACGACGACGTTGCTTTCGAGATGATGCAGGTTGGCAGGGTCGCTCGTCAACTGAAACTCAAGCGTCGCCTTGGCGATGCGAAACCGCTGATGCGACGAACGGGCGGGCAAGGTGCAGCGAAAGAGAAACTCATAGGCCTTGCCGCGCTCCATCTGTTCGAGCCGAAGCGTGACCATCTGATGGGCATCGGGTTGCAGGTCGCCGACGAACAGAATCTCGGGCCGGGTGCGGTACAACTCGCGGACCTGGATCTCCGGCGAGAGCCAAAGCTTCAATGAGACGTTCGACGCCTGAATGTTCTGCTGGCCCGTGAGCACTTGGAAGAAGAGTTGCTCCGCGTCGCTTTCGGAGCGGATATGGTTGAACCCGCCCGCGAGCGTGGTCTTGGCGACGTTCGTCAGAAACGCCACTTTGCACTCGCCGGTGCCGAACGCGACGATGGGGACGTTCAGGTCGCGGCCGAGCAGTTGTGCCTCGCTTAGGGCTCGCTCGGGATCGTTCGCTTCGCCGTCGGTGAGCAGCACGAGCTTTCGATGCCGCGGCGCGTCGCTGACCGCGGCCAGCACATCGCGAACCGCTTGCATGCCTTGACCCAGAGCCGTCCCGCCGCCCCCCACTTTCCCGAGCCGATCGACCGCGGCCGCGAGCACCGCCCGATTCGCCGCCGGAGTGGAATGCGTCAGCACGTAAGGTTGATCGTCGAACGCGACGAGCGTGATCCAATCGTCGGGTTGCAAGCGATCGACGATCTTGCGAACGACGGAGCATGCGGTTTCGCGGCGACTGGGCACCTCGGACACGACTTCTTCCGACGCGATGCCCTCGGTCGTTTTCGACCGTAGAGTGCGAGCTTGCGGGTCGGGCCGAATGAGAATGTTCATCGACTCGCTGACGTCCACGAGCAGCAAGAGGTGGACGGGCACATGCCCCGCCCCCGCATCGCGCAGCAAAGCCGGGTTAGGTTCGATCCGAAACAGCACATGCAGATCTTCCGACTTCCCCGCTTCAACGCAGGGACGATCGAGTTTCCAGCGCATAAAGAATGGTTCAACCATGGGAAACGTCGCCGACAGGAAGGCGGACAGCATTCAGTATAGACGATCCGACCCTTCGCCTTTGCTGAAGGAGAAACGGCGCCTGCTCTTGCCTTCATGAACCCGCAGGCAGTCTCGATCAGATGACATGCGCCTCAGATCGGAAGTCGCTTCGCTTAGGCAAGCGGCAGGAGCTAGCCTACCTCCCTCTCCCTCCGGGAGAGGGCTGGGGTGAGGGTGCCTTTTCTCGCGTAACGCCACGTCGCACGCCCTCCACCCCCGGCCCCTCTCCCGGAGGGGGAGGGAACAAATGCAGGCGCCGCTCGCCTTAGCATGCGCTCGCTTGCCGATGGCGGTTTTCCTTGCGGGGCGACCTGAACACGACCCCAGTCGAATTGCTGCACCGCCTCAGGTCGCCTGGCGAATCGGCGGCGAGAAACCATGAACCAGCAGCAAAGGGAACGCCCACGGACAGGATTGTGGCGATGCTCATCGAATGGTTCAATAGGTGCCGGGGTGAACCATGTCGATCGAATTCTCCTGTCCCAATCCAACGTGCGGCCGAGCTCTCAGACTGGCGAAGACTCCGGCAGCGGGTTCGTCGTTTCGCTGTCCTTCCTGCAAGGGTGTGATTTCGTCCTTGTCGTTGGGTCTGGAGAAGCCGAGTTCGCTTGATGCGGAAACCGTCGATGCCGTATCGACCGCGACGCGGCGCTGTCCGGAAGGGCATCCTCTCTCGGACGCCGACACGCTTTGCCCGACGTGCGGAACGCTCCCGCCCGGCGCCATCTCGGCGCCGGCTCAGCCGGGTTTGCCGTCGATTCCGGGCTACGACATCCATGCGGAATTGGGCCGCGGCGGCATGGGGGTCGTCTACCGTGCCCGCCACCAGCAACTTGGCCGAACCGTCGCGATCAAGATGATTCGCAGCGGCGCCTTCGCCAGCAGCCATGAACTCGAACGATTCGAGTCGGAAGCCCGCGCCGTCGCCAGATTGCAGCACCCGAACATCGTGCAGATTTTCGAGGTCGGCGTGCACCGGGAGCGTCCCGGAGCGACGCCATTTCCTTTCATGGCTCTGGAGTATCTCGAAGGAAAGAACCTGTCCCAGGAGATTCATTCGGCTCCGCTGAGCCCGCGGCGTGCGGCGACGTTGGCCGTCTGCATCGCCGACGCGCTGCAGCATGCCCACGAGAAGGGCATTGTCCACCGTGACTTGAAACCGGCGAACATTCTCCTGAACAAGGACGGCCTGCCGAAAATCACCGATTTCGGCCTCGCCAAGCATCTTGACCTCGATTCGGATAACACCGCAACCGGCGAGGTCATGGGGACGCCGGAATTCATGGCGCCCGAACAGGCGATCGGCGCGGCCAAGCTGGTCGGGCCGGCGGCCGACGTGTTTTCTCTGGGGTCGACGATCTATGCCATGTTGGCAGGCAAATCGCCCTTTAGGGGTCCGTCGGCGCTGGAGACGGTCGAGCGCGTGCGAGTTGCGGAGCCGGCTCCGCTTCGATCCCTCCGCTCCGACATTCCTCGCGATCTCGAGACGATCGTCGCCAAATGCCTGCAGAAAGCGCCCGCGCGCAGGTATTTGGCTGCACAAGACGCGGCAGACGATCTGCGGCGATTTCTGAAGGGGGACCCGATCCTCGCCCGCCCGATCAACCGCATCGAGCGGGTTGCGCGGTGGTGTCGCCGCTATCCGACCGCGGCGGCATTGCTGTTGGTGCTGGCCTTGGCGACCGCAGGAGCGTTGTGGGGGTGGACGGAGGTGTCCGCCCAGCGGGACGAAAAGATTGCGGAAAGCAAAAAGGCCGACGATGCAAAGAAACTGGCGCAGGAAAACGAGAAGAAGGAAAACGAACAGCGTCTGAAAGCGGAGGCGGCAACGGAAGATGCCAAGAAGCAGGCGGAATTCGCGGCCGCTTCGGCGGCAAAGGAACGGGAAGCGAAGGAGGCTCTCGATCGGGAACTCTATCGCGCCCGCATTCTGCTTGCGGATCAGTATTGGTTCGCCAACAACGTCCCGGATGCGGAACAAAGCTTGGCCGAATGTCCGCCGGCGCTCCGCGGATGGGAATGGCACTATCTGATGCGATTATGCCGCGGCAGCGGCCGCGCGTTCGCCGGAATAGCAACGGCTTCGTCGGTCGATTTCGCCGACAAGGGAACGAAGGTGGTCGCCGTCGGCCCAGGCCAACCGCTCACGACGTGGAATCGAGCCGATGGGGTCCGCCTGTCGTCGATTCCGGACATTGCCGCACCAGGCGACTATCGAGCCACGGCAGCATTGGATCCCGTGCGCGGCCGTGCGATCGTGCCGGTCAAGGGGCAGGCCAAATTCGTGGACAATCGATGGGAAGTCGCTTCCGTCGTGGACATTGCCACAGGCAAAGTTCTTTTCCCGCTCACGGCGAACTCTCCGACCCCGATGAAGTTCTCGTTCGCCCCCGACGGTACGCGCATCCTCGGCCATGGGCTTGGCGCGGGCATCCAGTTTTGGGAAGGAGATGCCGGGAAACCCCTCGCGAACGTGCCGCTTTCTGGCGTGTTTTTCAAGCATGTCGAATGGAGTCCGGATTGCACGCACGTGGCCATCGTCGGCTCCAAAGGGAATCGCGGCATTCTCATCCTCCGCAACGTGGCGAACGAAAAGGAAGTCTGGTCCGTCGAAGGCGACACTTTCGATCAATGGAACGCTCCAGGGTTCGACGGAAAAGGAAAACTCGTTGCACTCGGGGGGAAACGGCCGATCAAGTTCGATCCGAAGGCCAAGCCGGGAGAATTGAAGATCCCCGGTTTCGTCAAAGTATGGGACGTGGCGAGCGGCATGGAAAAACATGGGTTCGAGACGGAAAGCGAAGCCGACACGACGCGGTTGTCGCCGGACGGGCGCTACATTGGAACGTATCTGCCCGACGTGGGCGTTATCCGGATATTCGACATCGAAAGGTCCAAGTCGTTCGTTGCAGGGTCAGGGCTGCTTCGAGGCAACATCGGTTGGCCTCGGCTGTTCGCGTTCTCGGCCGACAGCAAGCGCTTGGCGTTCGGGGGCGGGATCAACGTTCAAGTTCTCGACTTGGACGCACGGAAAGCGATCCATGAGTTTCGCGGACACGCTGCCTCGGTGGTCAGCTTGGCTTTCAGCGAGGATGGAAAGCACCTCGCTAGCGGCGGAGACGGCGTACGCCTATGGAGCATGGATGCCGATGCCGAGCGTCGCGTGCTCGCCGAGCCCAAGCATGATTTCGAACGCGTGAGCTTCCTGTCGAACGCCTCGCAATTGGCCATCGCCAAAAGCGTGGCGCAAGGAAGCTTGAAAAGCGAGGCGATGGTTTGGAATCGTAAGGAAGAGATCGCCCCCCGCCTGCTCGGTGTGCTGCCGAATCGGGTCATCTCATGGGTCGTCTCGAAGAACGGCAGGGAATTAACCCTGTCTGGGTTGGGCCCTGTCCAGGTGTTGGAAACGGCGACGGGCAAGGAATTGATGAAGATCGAAGCAGACCCTTCCCCCACCTTTTTTCCTACCTGTGCCGCCGTCAGTCCCGACGGAAGCATCATCGCAGTCGGGTCCGCGGTCCGGGGCGGCGTATTCCGCAAACGGGACAGCGGCGAAGAGGTCTTTCGATGGCCGGAGAAGCCGGATCCCAAGGCGGCATTCAAGAATTATCAGCGCGTGCACTGCATCGCATTTAAGCCCGATGGAAAGCAATTCGCCATTGCCGCGGGCGACGAAGTGAGAGTGTTTGATGCCCAATCCTATCGAAGCGTCGCTACCATACCGCAAACAGCCCATGCCTATGGAGTGTCCCTCGCATTTCGCGCGGGCACTTCGCAGCTTGTCGTCAACGGCGCCGCCGGGCTTTCGCAAACGCCTCAAATCCGCATCTTCGATGTGACGACCGGGAAGCCTGTCGGAGAATTGAAAGGACATCTGGGCACGGTTGAGTGCATCGCGATCACCCCCGATGGAAAACGCCTCGCAACGGCGAGTTCCGATGCCACCATCCGCATCTGGAACCTCGACACGCACCAGCCGATGCTGGCCTTGCGCGGACTGCACGGTTACGGCAGGTGGGTCGATTTCAGCGGCGACGGAAACTGCCTGGCCGGGATCTTTCAAGCCGTCGACCCGGCAGCGGGCGTCAAGAGCGAAGTCCGCATCTGGGACGCTCGACCGCAATGACGCATGCGAAAACGCCTGACCTTTCCGACTGACGCCCTTTTCTGATCTTTTGCAAGGCGCTCGCTGACAAGCGAACCGACCAACGCCTTCTGGAGACGAGCCATGCGACTCCGCCTGACACGACAACCTGCCGCCGCCATGAGCGAATTGAAACGAATCGACCGCGAATGGCGATCATTTCGAAGGGCCACTCCAAATCGATTGATCCGGCACTCGCAATGAGCCATCCGCCTCGCAACGGGGACGACAGGACGACGGGATGGCAATCATCTGTAGGCACCTAGGGAGGGCATCGCAATCGACGTCCAACGCGACAAGCCGGATACCACGGCTGACAATTTTCCAGGTCTTGGGACAGCATGCACTCTCGCCGGCGGACCTAAATCAGCGTGCGCGATTTCGCAGCAGCACCTTTCGCACCAACCCGAAGTGTCAGCGAGGAATTTCGCGTCGACCCTCGCTGACATGACGCTTCGGGCTAGTGCGGGCGACTGGCAGCTTGCGACTCATCGGCGGCTTTCCGGAGCTTTTGCGTAAGCACGCCGCCTTTTTCGATCTTCATTCCAGCTTGGCACAGCATGCCCACGGCATGCGTCCGAACGTCGACGGAGTTGCTAATTAAAATCTTGGATCTTACCAAACTCTTACCAAACTCTTACCAAACTCTTACCAAGCCACTCGGAAATGAAAGAAGGCAAGGAGATCGGCATTGCCGAAACTCCTTGCCCTTCTTGATTGCCGGAGACAGGACTTGAACCTGCACGACCTTTACGGCCACCAGGCCCTCAACCTGGCGCGTCTGCCAATTCCGCCACTCCGGCTCGGTCAGTTCAAATTATGGAAAGCACCCCGTAGGGAGCAAGGGGACAATCCTTCCTTCTTCGTTTTTCGTTCTTCGTTTTTCGGCCTGCCGCATGCCGCATCTCGAAACAGGGGGGCAAGATGGCGGTGACGATGATTGGCTTCGGTTCTATGGCTGAACCGTGCTTTCCCGAGGAAACATGGGACCGACGATACATACCGACGTGACGTGCACCGCGTGCGGCTGCGTGTGCGACGATCTGCGGATTGTCGTGGAGGATGGGCGCGTCGTCTCGGCGGAAACGCGGTGCGGGCTCGCCGATCGCTGGCTGGAATCGATGGCGTCGCCGAAACATGTGGGGGCGTCCATCGAGGGGGTTGCCGTTCCGCTTGCCGATGCGATCGAACGGGCGGCACGCATCTTGGCCGATGCGCGATCGCCGCTGGTTTACGGCCTCTCGCGAAGCAGCACGGCGGGACAGCAAGCGGCGCTGGCGCTGGGCGAACATATTGGCGCCGTCGTCGATACCACTGCCTCCTTGGGACATGGGCCTTCGATCATTGCGGTACAGGAAGTCGGCGAATCGACGTGCACGTTGGGGGAAGTGAAACAGCGGGCGGACCTGGTCATCTTCTGGGGGTCCGATCCCGTCGAAAGCCATCCGCGGCACTTCGAGCGCTATTCGGTCGACCCGGCTGGGATGTTCGTCCCGAACGGACGTCGCGACCGCTTCATCGTGGCCGTCGATCCGCGGCGGACGGCGACGGTCGAGCAAGCGGATCTGCATCTTCCAATCGAAGCTGGCGGCGATTTCGAATTGCTGTGGGCACTACGCGCCCTCATTCGCGGCGTGGGCTGGAATGCTCCGTCGGCGGGAGGCATCGCATCAGCGCAGATCGAGTCGCTCGCGGCTCGCATGAAAGCGTGCCGATTCGGGATTGTCTTCTTTGGATTGGGCCTGGCGCGACAAGGCGTGCGAACGGTTGCGGCCCTATTGCGATTGAGTCAGGAATTGAACGACTTCACTCGCTTCTATGTGCGGCGCATGCGCGTTTCGGGAGATGTGGCCGGGGCCGACAGCGTTCTCGCGTGGCAAACCGGCTTTCCGTTTTGCGTCAGCTACGCCCGCGGCTTTCCGCGCTACGGGCCCGGCGAGTTCAGCGGGCATGACATGCTGCGCCGCGGCGAAGCGGATGCCTGCCTGCTCGTTGGATCCTCCGGCACGCGTCGATTCTCGGCCGAGGCGTGCGATGAGTTGAAGAGGATTTCGACCGTCGTGCTCGACCCGGGCCATGTGGATCAGGGGTTCGTGCCGACGGTTCGTTTTACGACCGCTGTGCCCGGCGTGCATCATGTTGGGACGGCGTATCGGATGGACGAGATTCCAATACCGCTCAACCCGTTTCTGCCGAAGTCCGCACCCTCGGATCGCGAGGTGTTGTCCGCGATCCATGGCCGGGTGCGCGAGCTGCGGCAAGGCGGCGCGGCTCGCACTTAGGCGATTGCATTTCTCCTTCTCCCTGCGGGAGAGGGTTGGGGTGAGGGCGCCTTTTTTTTGCGCAACGTCAGAGCCCGAGCGCCAGCCAGCGAGGGTTTCGCGTGATCGCCTCGGGATGCTGCGACACCCTCGCTGGCTGGCGCTCGGGCTCTGACGTTGCGCAACGGCACTTCGCATGCCCTCACCCCTCTCCCGGAGGGCGAGGGGAGAGAATGGCGGCGCGGCTCGCTCTTAGAACACGAAGGCGATGCCGAAGTTCATGCCGTGCATCCAGCGGGTCTGCCCGGCGGAGTAGCCTGGGTCGAGCGTGCCATAGTTGAAGTCCACCGGCCGGCGAGACGCGACGGTGTTGAAGACCGTGATGAACTGGTAGCCGACCGAAATCTGAATGCCTTCCCAGGGATACCACCAGAGTCGGAAATCGACATCGGCCGCGGGTGCGATCGTGAGTATTTGGCGATCTCGGATTCGGGAGACGGTGCCGTCGCCCAAGTCGTAGCTCGCTTCGGCTCCGACGAAGTTGGCGTAGACGCCGCCGTTCAGTTCCGCACTGGCGGAGAATGCTCCGAGGGGATTTTCGCCGAGGTACTTCTCGACGCCGTAGCCGAAATTGACGCCCCAGAGATTGTTTCGGACGAAGTTCGTGTAGCTGGCAGTGGTGTCGGGCGTGAAATTGCCGAGCGGATCGGTGTCGATCGTGGTCCACTTGAAGCGATCGAAGAACTGGTACGTTCGCGGGCCGATCTTGCCGTAGGTTCGCGTGGTGTCCGTTTGCCAAATCGGCACGCGGGCCATGATGTCGAACATGTCGAACTTCTGGAGGTATTCGATCTCCATGTACGAGGCGGCGTTCCAGATGCCGAAGGTGGCTCCGGGGTTGCCGTTGACGACGTTCTGCGCGTTTCCGGAGAAGTCGATCGGAAAGTTCGAGACGGGCGAGGTGAGGAACGTGTCGGCTCCGCCCAAACCGATGTTCAGGTTGGGCGACAGCAAGGATGCGTTGGCTCGGTAGCGGATGGCATTGAGACGCCACCAGTTCACCGAGACGGCCAGGCCGTCCTCGAAGCGATAGCCGATGGTGGTTTGGTAACCCGGATTGTAGTTGCCCGGTCCGCGCAGCTGCTGCGTGGAGAGGGCGACGTCGTTGGACCCCACGAACTTGCTGGGGCCTTGCCCGGCAATGCTGCCATCGAGATCGAGGAAGCCTCGAAATGCGATGTTCTGGTTGCCGATGTTGCGATTCATCCGCCAGAACTTGCCTTCCATGGCCACGAAGAATCCGCCCAGCTCATAGCGTGGGTGGCTCAATGGCCCGGTGAAGACGGCAGGAGTGACTTCTTGGTATTGGGCACGAACGGCCGAGGGCGCTAAAAGCGCGGCGGCGGCGAGAACCCATGCGACGAGTAGTTTGCGCATATCCCCCATCTCCTTCGGCGATCGAAGGCAACCCCCGGGCGTAGGCCCCGTCGTGCCGGAAGTCCCCCGACCTCCTGAACACGATGTACCCCTGGGAAGGCAATGCTTCCAAGAAGTTGCGGGACCATAATCGCTCTGAGTGCGGCGTCAAGGTCAAAAAACAGTTTCGCGGGGCGATGCGATACGCGGCTTGCGAATTGAACCCGGGATTGCGATCAAAGCGGAACTTGGCGGCGCGAAAGGGGGGTCCGAGGGCGCCGTTTGTAGCGGCTTTAGCGCGACCGTTGCACCCGAACCGGCCTGCAACGGGTCGAAAAATGGGAAACCGTCCCGATTTCGGTTTGATTCGTCGATGGGAGCCGGTATTGTTCAGTGTGTCGCTGCTTAGGCGAGCGGCAGGAGCTAGTCTACCGCCCTCTCCCTCCGGGAGAGGGTTGGGGTGAGGGTGCCTTTTCTTGCGAAACGCCATGTCGCACGCCCTCACCCCCGACCCCCGGCCCCTCTCCCGGAGGGAGAGGGGAGAAATACCGGCGCCGCTCGCCTTATGTCTTTGGACATCCTGTCGCCGTTGCTTTGCCGATGTCAAACGCTGTGCAGGAGGCCGCCGGTTTCGGTGGACATGGATTCCTGAGACGGTTGAGTCCGTTGGGGAACGGACTCGGGCTGACGTTTGGCGCTTCATCATTTCAACACCTTCTCGTTGACCGCGCGAAGAAGCAGAAGGATTTGGGGACATTATGAACAAGTCGCTCGCAAGCGGAACCTGCCTCATGCTGATGGCGTTCGCCAGCCCCCTCTTCGGCCAAGTGAATAACGTGGGCAAGGCGGGGAACGTCGGAAATGCCGGAAACGTGGGAAATGCCGGAAAAGCGGGGAACGTTGGAAATGCCGGAAACGCGGGAAATGCCGGCAACAACGTCGGCAATGCTGGAAACAATGCCGGCAATGCTGGAAACAATGCTGGGAATGCTGGAGCGGCAGGCATAGCAGGCGCGTTTGGCAACAACGGCGGCGCCTCGTTCCGCGGCTTCCTGCCCACGCGCCCCGGGCTCGGCACCCGGCAACCGCTCAATACCAATCTCCAAATGGGCGGAAACCTAGGCAATAACGCCGGTCAACAAGGCCAACAAGGCCAATTCGGCCAGCAAGGTCAACAAGGTCAATTCGGCCAACAAGGGCAGCAAGGCCAATTCGGCCAACAAGGCCAATTCGGTCAGCAAGGTCAAGGCGGCGGCAACTCCGGCATCAAAGTGATTCCAGCCATTCAAGGCTACACCGGCGGCCAAGGCGGACAGCTTGGCGGGCAGATCGGCCAAATCGGTGGCCAGATCGGTCAGTTTGGTCAATTCGGCCAACAAATCGGCGGGCAGATCGGCCAGTTCGGGCAAATCGGCGGGCAGATCGGCCAGTTCGGGCAAATCGGCGGACAGATCGGCGGGCAGATCGGCCAGTTCGGGCAAATCGGCGGACAGATCGGCCAGTTCGGCCAGCAAATCGGCGGGCAGATTGGCCAGTTCGGCCAGCAAATCGGCGGGCAGATTGGCCAGTTTGGTCAATTCGGCCAACAGATTGGCGGACAAATCGGGCAGTTCGGCCAAGGCGGCGGCAAGTTCGGCCAAGTCGGCCTCGCCGGCTCGCGAAACGGGCTCTAACCGACACCTCGCCAACGCTACGATGAAGGCTGGCCAAGCGGACCAGCCTTTTCTCATTCCCCTTCGGAGCGATCCGAACGATGCGTGCCGCAGTGCTCCTGCTTGGCCTTCTCACGCCCGCCGCGGCTTGGAGCCAGCTGCCGACAGCGCGTGCCCTCGACGGGTTCTTTCAGGATTCGCTCAAGGAATGGAAAGCTCCAGGCCTTGCCGTCGCGATCGTTGATGCAGATCGGATCCTTTACGCCAAGGGATTCGGCTTCCGCGAAGCGGGCAAACCTGAGCGGATGACGGCAGACGCCATCTTCCCCTTCGCGAGTTGCACCAAGACGCTTACCGTCGCCGCTCTGGGCCGAGCTCGCGAAGACGACAAGCTCGCCTGGGACGATCCCCTTCGCAAGCATCTACCCTGGTTCCGCCTCCAGGACGAATACGCCGGCAAACATGCCACCTTACGGGATGCGCTATGTCATCGCATCGGGCTCGGCGGGCATGATCTGCTCTGGTACGGCCGCAGTCTCACCATGAATGAGAAGACCAAGTCGCTCGCACTGCTTCCGTTCGACCACCCGTTTCGCAGCCAGTTCGATTATCAGGCCATCGCTTTCGGCGCCGCGGGATTGGCGCTTGAGTCCGCCGTCGGCGAATCGTGGGACGCCTATCTGCAGCGTCGCATCCTCACGCCGCTCGGCATGACTCGGACGACGACACGCAAACCGAAAGAAGGCAGCGATGTCGCCGTAGGGCATCGGCGAAGCCCCGCAGGAGACCCCGTCGCGATTGCTCCTTACCTCTTCGAGCATCCCGATCCCGCGGGTTCGGTTCACACCACCGTCCGCGATTCGGCCGAGTTTCTGCGTCTCTTGCTTCGCAAGGGGGAATGGAAAGGGGAGCGAGTCCTCGCCGAAAAGACGATCGCCGAGATGCTCACGCCGCAGGTCGTCATTCGCCGCGAGGGGCTTGCGAAAACGATGACTCCGGATGCCACGATGATGGCCTACGGCCTCGGTTGGGTGATTCAGGATTACCACGGCGTCACGATCTGCCAGCATGGGGGCGCAATCGACGGCTACCGCATCCATCTGCTCCTTGTGCCCGAAGCCAATCTTGGAGCCGTCTTTTGCTGCAACATGGATGGCGTGTCGATGAACCTGGCCCTGAGCCATGCCCTGCTCGATGCGGCACTCGGGCGAACTGCGAAGAACTGGAACGCCTACTACCGCGAGCTTGACCAGAGCAAACTCGACGAACGCATCGCCCATTTCGCGGCCATCAAGAAACGCGAAGCGCCGCCAGCCTTGCCGCTCGCAGCGTATGCGGGACGTTACGAGGATCGTGCGTATGGAGCGACAGAAATCTCGGTCGCAGACGGCAAACTGACCGCGAAGCGAGGGGCCTGGCGGATCGCTCTCGAATCGCTCGGCACCCACCGCTTCTACGTCACGACGGATCCCGCCGCGGGCGGACTCGCGGAGTTCGTCATCCGCGACGGCGCGCCCGTCGAACTGCAACTCTTCGACCAGACGTTCCGCAAAACGAAATCGTCGCCGTAGGGCCCGTGGCTTGGATTCCGGCCTCATTAAGTCGGCGTTGCTCGTCGTAGATGTTCAGTGCGGATTTGCCGAAACTTGGCTTTGAGGTCTCGATCGTCGAGGATGCCGGCGCTGGGATCGCTTATGTGTTTAGGCGAGCGGCAGGAGATAGTCTCCCTCTCCCTCCGGGAGAGGGTTGGGGTGAGGGTGCCTTTTCTTGCGAAACGCCACGTCGCACGCCCTCACCCCCGGCCCCTCTCCCTCCGGCAGGATATTGCATCTTCGACATAAGCCCTTTGGATCTGTGGAAGCAGCCGCGGCGTGCCATGCTTGGGCGGGTCCCTGGCCGGGGCCAGCGAGCTGCCCGCTTTCACCGTCCAAGCATGCCCCCAGACCGAACGCTCGGACACCGAACGCTCGGACACCGAACGCTCGGACACCGAACGCTCGGACACCGAACGCTCGGACACCGAACGCTCGGAAGCTGAACGCTCGGAAGCTGAACGCTCGGAAGCTTCACATGCTTCGCCGGTGGAAGCGGAAGCATTGAACAGCCCGGCCAGGGATCCGGCGAAGCATGGCACACGCCACACCAT
>JAIEPT010000072.1 GCA_019748295.1 Gemmataceae bacterium
GAAAACGGAACGCCGGTGTCCACCGGCGCACCGCGTCACCGCTCGACTCTACCCTTGAGGCGAGCGGCAGGAGATAGTCTCCCTCTCCCTCTGGGAGAGGGCTGGAATGAGGGCGCCTTTTCTCGCCCAACGCCACGTAGCACGCCCTCACTCCCGGCCCCGCTCTCCCGAAGGGAGAGGGGAGAAATGCAGGCGCCGCTCGCCTTTGCCGCTCTACTCTTTACTTGGGTTTATGCATATCGTGCGGCCCCTTTGCAGGTGTCGCTCCGGGAACGCTTTCCCCCGGCCGTACCTCCCCTTTCCCGGAAACCAAGCGTTCATACAAGTCGGGGGGCAGCACGCGAACCACCGTCATCAGCCCTTCGACTCCCTCGAACCATCCCTCGCGCATGCCTCGGGTTTGCCATCTGTTGTTCAATTTTAGGATCTCTTTCTCCGAATACATGTTCATCCCTGTCATGCCTTGCGGGAAACCCGGAACTTGAATGGCGGCTCCCCCTCCGTGGCCGGCGTGGGGATCCTTGCCGTTATCCATTTTCATTTTGGGATCCATCTTCATGTTGGGATCCATTTTCATTTTGGCGTCGGTCTTTGGACCCATTTTCATGCCGCTCCCCATTTGCGGTCCGTTGCCTACGGCCCGGTCGGAACCGGTTTGTTCCCCCGTGCCGCGTCCCAAGGAGGCGCCGAATTCGGAAGACAGGGCCGGGCCGCGTGTGATCATGCCCATGCCCGTTCCCATGTTGCCTCCTGCCGGCATGCCTTTCGCCGTGTGGCCGCCCATTCGGCCCACCATGGAGGACATGAAGTTCATCATGTGGTGGAACATGTGACAGTGAAATACCCAATCGCCTGGATTGTCGGCAACGAACTCCACGTCCTTGGACTGCGCAACCCCCACCAGGACGTTGTTGCTGGGGATCCAGGCAGTGTCTGGAATGCGGCCTGCTTCGGTTCCGGTGATCCAAAACTGCATCCCGTGCAAATGCATCGGGTGGTGATCGATGGCGCTGAAGTTGACCAGGCGGATGCGCACCCGCTCGCCCTGCTTGATGACCAGGGGCGTGATGTACGGGGCCGCCCGACCGTTGAGCGTGAAGAGGTTGAACTCCATCGACATGGTGTTATGGATCGAAGATCCCGGCAGGATGGCCCATTCCTGAATGATGAGGGCGATGTCGCGGTCCACCGGCGGATAATGAGCCACCTTGGGGTGGATGATGAACAGGCCCACCATCCCCATGCCTTGCTGCATGGCCACGTGCGTATGGTAGAAGAACGTGCCGTTCTGCTTGAGCGTGAACTCGTAAGTGAACGATTCGCCCGGCTTGATCGGATCTTGGACCAGTCCTTCAACCCCATCCATGGCATTGGGAACGTCGATGCCGTGCCAGTGCATGCTCGTCGACTCGGGCAGCTTGTTGTGAACGATGATGCGGACCTTGTCCCCTTCGACCGCCTCGATCATGGGGCCGGGCATGCTGCCGTTATAACCCCACACGTCGATCCACACGTCGGGCAGGAACTCGCGCTTGAGGTGTTCGGCAGTCAGGCGAAACTCCTTGACGCCATCGACCATCTTCCACGGGAGTTTCGGCGGACCGTCCGGCATCTCGACCGGGACAGGAGCCAGGCCGGACTTCCGAAAGCCCGGCATGAGCTTGCCGCGATCCCTGGCGCTGCCCACCTCGACGCTCGACCCCGAGTGCTGGTCATGCTTGGCCTCGTCCTTTTTGTTGTCCGGTTGGCCCGCGCTGTGGGGTTGGCCGCCGCCGAGGAGCGAAAATCCGGCTGTGGCCAGGACTCCCCCGAGGACGATGCCAAGAAAGAACCGAGTGCGCTGTGTTTTAGGGTGCATTGTCCGAAATCTCCAAAAAAACGATGATTTGGTCCGCAGCAAAAAGCATGCCCCCGCTCTTCCGATCCTTAACAGGTCCTTAACAGTCAGCTCGCTTTTGGGCCTTATACAGGCGATGCGGGACCGGGGTCAGAATGAGGAATTGAAGAACGAACGCGAAGGCGCCAATGGCTAGCCGACCGTGGCCCCACTGCGAAACGTCGTTCAGCGGCGGCATCCCCTTGCCTCCGGCGATGAAGTATACGACGAACGCCCAGGTCAGCAGACCGCTCCACGCAAAAAGGTTGCGAAAAACAAGCGCGAACAGGGCGGCGGCGCCGATTGCCACGCCGCGTATCCGGCCGAACATGGCGTTCGTCGATATGGCCGCCGTCCAGCTGACCGATGGGCAGCAGGTTCAAGGCGGTCGCCAGTAGTCCGAGCCATTCGCGGCATCCCTTTCAGGAGGTGGCCTCGCATTCGGCGGCAGTTTCGGAAAAAGCCGGGCCTTCATGGCCCGGCATCTCACGAGGGATTACTTGGCTTTCGACATTGCGTGGATCTTGGTGACGACGAACTTGGCGTCAATCGTCACGTGCGCGGGGAAGCCTTCCTTGAGGTCTTCAAGCTTGGCCTTTTTGTCGTCCAAAGTGATCTTGGCATCCTTGGCTACGTCGTGCGTGTGCTTTGTCTCGTCCCCCTTGAAGGTCAGCGTGATCTTGTTTTCGCCGGCTTTGACGACCCTCGCCTCTTGGGCCTTTTCGTCTTGGGCCAGCAGCGGCAACCCCGCCAGTGCGAATAGGGTCGCGGCTGCGAAAGCCAGGAACGGAATGCGATACGTCATCGGAATTCTCCTCGTCGCGATGGGAAGATGCGAAGCAAGCCCACACGGCTGGCTTTTCGACACGTCTTCCGGTTTTTGGTGCTTCATTTTCTGATGTTCATTTCTAATTTGTCAAAGTGCGACTCAGCGTACTTCGATATCGTTAGCCACGATCGGAAGTCCGCTGACTTCCATCGCGGCGTGTTGGGCCAGTTGCTTGACGTAGTAGGTCGAAGTCTGTCCTCGCAGAATAATGCCCTGATCCTGGAGGAGAACACGTAGATCGCGAACTCGGCCATTCAATTGCCGCTGCACGAGCTCTTCCATTGTTTCGGTGGAGAGTTCTGTTCTTGCGTCAATGCTCATGGTCTTCGCTCCGGTATCCGACCTAATGATGTTTGTAATAGCCCAGCCCCTTGACGTCGTTCCACGCGGTTGTTTGGTGGCAAAGGTAGCACTGGTTCACTTGGGCGTGCAGCTTCCCCGCCTTCACCTGGGAGATCATGTTGAAATGCTCCATGTAATGGCTCGGCGGCGCCTGGTGGCACTGGGCACAATCGGTCGAGCGCGGCGACGGATGCCGAAACTCCGCAATCGTCCACTTCGCCGTCGTGTGGCACTGAGCACAATCCTGGCCGAAAAGATTGACGTGCCGATCCTTGGTGGAGTGGCAGGACGCGCAATTCAGGACCGCCTCCTTCGGGGTGAGGCTCGAATGCCCTGCCGACCCGCGGCCGGCGGGTTGATGTTGGCCGATCCAGGCGAGGAGGTCTTTCCGTACCCGTTCGTTTTCGCCGTTAGATCCGTGGTCGGCCTTCAGTTGGCCCAAGCCGATCTCCGATAGCGCCAGATGGTTCATCTTGGTCGGCTTCTGCTCCCTTCCCCGATGCTCGGCGTGGCACTCGACGCAACTTCCCACGTTGGCATGAAACGCGCTCGGCTGGCGTTGCAACAACGACTCGTTGTTGGCGTGGCACACGATGCAGTTGCTGGCTTCAACCCCCTTGACGGCCGTGTGACAGGCGGCGCAATGGTGTTCGAGAAATGCGTGCGCCTTAGACAGTTCTCCGGGCAGGGCCATGCGCTGCCAGGCCGTCTTGCCGAACACGCCGGAGCGCTCGCCGCCGGTATGATTCCCCAGGAGGTAATACGCGCCGAACAACGCCGCGAAGAGCGCCGCCGCGGTTGCGATATGCCGGAATTTCATGAGAGCCACCTCAGTCCGAAATGAATCCCGGCCCAGATGTGCAGCGCGAGCAGCACATAAAGGATCACGGACAGAACGAGGTGCGTCGTCAGCCATACGCGGCACCAGCGTTTGACCAGCTCGTGCGTGCGGATCGCGTACTCCAGGTCGGCCACGCATTCGGCAAGCCTGGTGACCTCGCCTGCCGGCCCGCTCGATGGAAGATCGAGCCCCAGCGACGCCAGACCCGCCGCCAAGAGGGGCGACTTCGGAAGGGTTCTCAGTTCCGGCGGGGCGTTCGTGAGCGCCCCCCACGCACTATCCAGGTCGCCCCGTGCAGTCTGCAAGAGAAGCAACTTGTCTTTGATGTCCTGGTTGACGTAGCTGAGAAGGTAGCGACCGACGAACCCGCTCGCGACGACGAGCAGCATCACGGCCGTCAGCGTGATTCCAAGCCAGCTGTCGTACTTGTGGCCGGTGTGAATCATGCCCAGCAGAGGGCCGAGAATGCCCGCGTAGACATGTAGCGTCATCCACGCCTGCAATGAAATGTGCGGTGTGATTCGAGCGTTGAGGAAGGGAATACGCTTGACGGTCGGATAAGCGAGGGGCGCCAGCATGAGCACGGCCCCCGCGATCCCGAACACCGCTCCCATACCGCTGCCGGCAAAGTCCGGCGAACGGTGGATGAGGAAGCCGAGCCACGCGAACATCAAGACGCCAAAGGCGCCGGCGGCGATGATGCCTTCACGTTCATGGGCTTTCATGGCTGCGCCTCCGCCGCGATGTCGCTCTTCGGCTTCGCCTGGCAGGCGAGAATGATGCCGTTGAGGCGACGACCAACTGGATTTCGCCGGCGTACTTCGATCACTTGTCGAGTTCAGCCAGTTTCCGCTTCATCTGCTCGATCTCGGCCCGCTGGCTCGTAATGATGTCCTCGACCAACTTTTTGATTTCGGGATCCCGTGTGTCGGATTGCTCGGCCATGAGGATGGCCCCGGCGTGATGCGGAATCATGGAGCGGAGGAATTGTTTGTCGCCGACCGCGGCCTGCTGCCGAATGAGGGCGAAGAATCCGACCAGCGCGACCGCGCCGACTGCGATGAGCGCCGCGTTCCATTTCTTGTTGGGATACATCATGCCCATCAGCGACACCTCGAGGACCAGCATGGGAGCCGTCATGAGGCCCGCCATGTAAACCTGGTTGAAACTGGAGTAGACATTGGCGAAGGTATTCACCATCGCGTACATGAGAACGTACATGCTGACGAACGACAGCACGATCATGAGCGACAGGCGCGTGTAAGGTTTGTTGCTCATGGATTGATGGTCAGCGTTCATTGGTCAAGCTCCTAGGTAAGAGAACTTCGCAGTTCACGCGAAAAAGCACGTCCGCTGAACGTCGCACATTTGTTGCCGGGCGCGGCGGAAAGGATAGGCGGATTCATGCCTCCACCGCGATGTCGCTCTTCGGCTTCGCCTGACAGGCGAGAATGATGCCGTTGGCCTTGTCGTCCGCATCGAGAGAGTCCTCGACCTCCATCGCGACCTCGCCGCTCGTCATCTTCACCTTGCACACGCCGCAGGTGCCGACGCGGCAAGAATTCGCGATCCCAATGGAGAGTTCCTCGGAGAGTTCGAGAACGGTTTGATCGACTTTGATTCGGGCCGACTTGCGGTTCGTTGAAAACGTGACCATGGGGCCTGTGGCGGGGGCAGTCGCCTTCAATGCAGTCCCGGCCGCGGCCGGACTGGGCTTGATTGCGCCGAACGATTCGGTCTTCACTTGTCCGGGAGGAACGCCTAGCTCGGTGAGCATGGCCCTAGTCGCCTCCATCATCAATGGCGGCCCGCAAATATGGATCCTTCGCGAAGCAAGATCGGGAACCGTCTGCGTGAGCAGTTCCTTGGTAATGCGTCCGCGGCCGCCCTTCCAGTCAGTCCCTTCCGGTTTCGACGCCGTGACCGCGACGCGCAGCTTCGGATGAACACGCTGAAGCGCGGCGATTTCGTCTCCAAAAATGAAGTCGGCGGGAGTGCGGCACGCGTAGATGAGAAAGATGTCTCCGCCCCAGCCCTGCTCGATGAGATACCGAGTGATGCTCGCCATCGGAGTGATGCCCACACCGGCGGCGATCAAGACGATGCTGTCCGCCTCCGTTCCGTCAAATGTGAATTTTCCGACCGGGCCTGCCGCTTCGATCAGGTCGCCCACCCTGAGCAGATCGACGATGTGACGGGAGACCGCGCCTCGCGGCTCGCGCTTCACGGTCAGGTCGACGTATTCCCGTTTCGTCGGCGAGGAGGAGATGGAATAGGATCGGTTCATCCGCGCGCCGCCAATCCAAAACGCGACGTTGAGGAACTGGCCGGGCACAAACGTGAAAGGGAGAAAGCGGTCGCCCGACGAAGGCAGCAGGCGAAACGTTTTCACGCCGGGCGTTTCCGTGATGATGCTTCCGACGCGGAGGAATCCTCGCCAATTCGCGGCCACGGGCGACGCTGAGGTCGGCTGCAAAACGGCTGCCGGTGCGGCTTGGGGGTCTGCCGCAAGTGGCGCTTTTTCTTGAGGAGACAGCGGGCTCATGTTCTATTCACCTCAGGGGGGCCGGCTTCGGCGGCTGCCGCAGGCGGTGCAGCTTCGGCATCAACCGTCAGCACTTTGCCGTTTGCGGCAGCCTCCGCTTTGGCAGCGTCTGCCGACGGCCGCCCGACAAGTGGCGGCGCCGAGCCGGGGGGTGGCGACCCTGAGTAGGACTCGATACGCTCAAAGAGGGCCGCTGCACGCCGCATCTTGAAGAAGTACATGGCGACCATCGCCAGGGCGAATGCGATGAGGAGACCCATCGTGAAGAGATGAAACAGCGAGATCCCGGAGCTGCCGCCGCGACGTTCCACACCCTGCGGCGGCTGAAGGTTCATTTCGCCCTTGAACCATTGCAGGGCAACCTGGCGCGGGGGCTTGCCGTCGGCCAGAGCGCGGCGGGCAGCCAGACCGCTCTCGAACCGCGCGAGGGCCTCACGCACCTGGGCGGCGGCTTCCTGCATGTCCTCGTAATCCTCTTTCTCCGCAGCTTCGCCCAGGCGGTCTAGCCCCTTGCCCAGAAGGGCCACGCCCGAGCGCATGCGCTCGTCCGCCTGACCCAGGACTTGCTCCCGCTGTTCGGACGTCAGCTCCGGCAGGCTCATGAGGGATGGGTAAAGTTCCTTGGGCGGCGGCTTTCCCATCCCCTCCATCCTCTTGCCCATGTCCATGCCGCCCCCCATCATGCCGCCGGCCATCCCCTTCGCCGGCTCCTTGCCGCCGGGGGCCATTCCCGCCATGCCGGCCTTGTCCTTGTCCGCGGGGTGATGCTTTTTGTGATCCTCCGGCGGCACCTGGCCGTAACTTCGAAAGGCAAGAGCCAAGCCGATCAAGAAGGCGTACATGCCGAGGCCAAAAAGTCGGCTCGGCGTTTTTGAGGGAGGCAGACGGCTCATGTTCAAGTCACCTCGATCAGCAGGCGTTTTCAACCGTTAGACGCATTCAAGGCGTCTTGTGGCCAGTCTTCGGATCGGGATTGGCCGTCTTATCCGCCCCGGTCCCCAGCAGGGCGCCGCGCTGCTCCTCGGTCAGCAATTTGGCGGCGTCGCCGACGGCACGGATGAGCGCCATCCGCTGGTCGCTGCGCAACTTCTCGGTCTCCTGAATTTTGGCCTCGATCTTCGTCGCGTCCGGTTCGTCGGCCGCGGTCAAGGTCCAAAGTTCCTGCTCGGCCTCGTCGATCTTGCGCTGAGCGGAGGTCTTGGCAAGGAGGGCCTTTTCCTTCAGTCGGCTCAAGGCGCCCTTCTGCTTGGTTGTCAAGTCGATGTGTTTGGGATGGTTGAGAAAGAAGTCAGAGGCCCCGATGTGGTAGAGGTGCGAGGCGCCAGGGAAGCTGGGCAGCGCGGACTTCATCTGCATCTTGCCCATGTTTTTCATGCCGGCCATGCCGCCGGCACTCTTGGGGGCCATGCCCATCATGCCCATCATTTCCATCATGTCCATGTCCATCATGCCCATGCCGCCTTTGGCGTCGCCCATCATCATGTCGTCATCCATCATTCCCATGCCGCCCATTGCCTTCTTCTTGGCTCCCATGCCTCCCATGTTTCCCATCATCATGTCGTCGTCCATCATTGCCATGGCTGGCTTTTTGCCGCCCATGCTTCCCATGGCCCCCTGGCTTTTCGCTAAAGCTGCTTCCAACTTCGCCATCTTGGCATGCAGCTCCGCGATCTGGCTCGTCAAGTTCTTGTCGCCCGAAGGCTGCGCGTCTTTGTGCTTGGCATGGGGGTCCGGATCTTTTGCCTTGTCCGTTTTGTCCTGAGCGCTGCCCACAAAGGGCCAAGCCATAAGGAGCGTCAGAGCCGCCCCGCCGAAAAAGATCGCCAGGCGGGACGTGGCCAAGGATTTGAATTTCTCCATCGCATTCCTTCTTTCTTGGAGTTCGAGTCCGGGTAAGAACATTGGCTGCCTGTCGTTCCCTCGATGGGCGGCTTAACCTGAACAACATGAACCTTCCTTGCTTTCTCCCGGCTTTTGCGGGGTGGTTTCTTGCATCACCTTGCCGCAGCAAGTGGGGGCCTTCTGGTCTGCGGGAATCGTCTTGGTCATCCCGCAAGCGCCGCACTTGTAACTGGTCTTCGTTTCCGCCATTTCGATTCTCCCAAAAGATGTTCAAGGACTGGGAAAGCCGCGGCTGACTCAGCCGCGGCACAGGACCTATCGAACAAGCAAACCGAGCGTTGTTCAACGATTGCCTACCGGCGCGGGAGCGACTTCGCCCGGGTCAACCGCGGGAACGACCGCTCCGTGAGCCGGCTGATTCTGTTTGAGGCCGACGTCATGCGCGAGGTAGTGCAAGACAGCCTCCACGCCAGCCATATTCTCCTCCAACGCACCCGCCCCCACCTGCTTTCTGGCGGTCCGCGTCCAACCGTGCGTGTCGTTCATGACGTGGTGGAACAGGCCATGCATTTCGGCGACGCGCCTGCCGATGGCTTCCTTGTCGCCGTGGTGTTCATTGCCCTGCAGGTACTTGGCCGCCTGGAGGACGCCGTAGGCCTTGGCGTACGCGTCGGCAAAGTTCTTGTTGCCCTGGTAGTTGTGGTGCATGTCCAGGCACAGGGCGTTGACGTCCATCGCGAGCCGGCCGGCCAGGTCCCGATATCGGGCAAAGCTGCCAAAGGTCAACTCGATGGGCTTTTGCATCGGCGGTTGGACGTTCCCATTAGGCTGCCCCGTAAACACCGAGACGACGGGCGCCGGCGTGTAATAGCGGGCTTGCCCGACTGAGTAGTAGGTACCCGCGTAGGTGGCGGAGCGATGCGGAACGACATAGCTCCAGTCGGGGTGGCCATAGTAGATGCCGTGGGAGACCGGTGCGCGGCCGCCGGGATAGCCGCCGCCGTGGCCGCCCCCCTTCACCTGCGCCATGGCGGCGTCCATCGAGAGCGTTAAGCCGGCCATGATCGTCAACGCGGCGACGCCAAGCCATTTGGTGAGACACTTCATAAACGAACTCCTTGTCTGGAACCCTAGTGCCCGCCGACCCTTCGAAAGGAAGAGGTGAGCCGTGATTCGGTTTCGCGATCCCGTGAGCACGTGCTTGCTTCATCAAAGTTTCGCCCGCGACTCGAGACGCCCCAGCAGTTATAGCTGGGGCACAGGGGAACCTCTCGAACAAATTAGCCGGGCGCCGGCTTGAGGCTCGGCGCCCGGCTGATCCACAAGGCACGTTTAGACCGCCTGGTGCTGAATCATCTCCCGGCACGACTTAGCGCAGTCGCGGCACGACTTCGCACAAGCCGCCATGTGCTTGTCCCCCGCGATCTTTTCGCACGCTGCGGCGCACTCGTCGCAGCACTTCGCGCAAGACTCCAGCATGAGGCGCGCAAGCGGGCTCTCTCTGGCGCACAGGGTTGCGCAGCTTTTGCAGCATTCGGCACAGTCGACGCAAAGTTGCGCGGTCTTGGCGTGTTCCTTCTTGCCTTCGCTCAAAAGCGTCATGCAATGCGTGAAGCAGGAGTCGCACTGAAGCTGACAGTCAGCGCAAGCTTTGGCGCACTTCATGAAGTGTTCGGCGTGTTCGTGCATTGTTGATCCTCCAAAAAATTAGGGGCGCGCTCGCAGACCACAGAGGCCTGCCAGGTCATCCCAAAGCAACTGTTATGCCCGGCGAAAAAAAGGCCGCCGAATATCCCCAGGACTGCGAAATTCCGCTGTATTCCAGGCCTTCGGTCGATCCGCTTGTCGCAAACGACAGTTCCTCCGCGCCGGGCGTGTCCGGAATCGGTGCGCCTTTGGTCCGTTGCCGTACAGCCGCCGGACAATCGGGGGAACACCTCGCGCTTCGGCCGCGGGAATCGGGGACGCACGGCGGCGCCGACGAGCGGCCACGCATAGGCCTTGCCCTTCCTTAGCTTTAGAATGAGGCGGAGGGGAGCGAACCGCCTCGATTCCGTCAACCGAAGGACGTGTCCATGCCGACTGTCGATCCTGGGCTGGTCGAGCAACCCTCGCGGGACAGCGTTACTCGGGCGGAAGCCATCCTGGCTACCACGGTCGATGCCGTGATGGTCATCGACGAGCGGGGTTTGATTGAGGTTCTCAATCCGGCCGCCGAGCGGATGTTCGGCTATGCCGCAGGCGAGGTGATCGGGCGGAACATCAATGTTTTGATGCCCGAGCCCTACCGCGGCGAACACGACGGCTACTTGGCGAACTATCTCCGGACGGGGCAGAAGAAGATCATCGGCATCGGCCGGGAGGTCGTCGGCCGGCGCAAGGACGGAACGGTCTTCCCCATGGATCTGGCCGTGAGCGAGGCCCGCGTGGGGGAGCACCGGTCCTTCGTCGGCATCGTCCGCGACGTCACCGAGCGCAAGCAGGCCGAGGAGGCGCTGCGGGAAAGCCACCGCCAATTGGAGACGGCACTTGCGGCCCTGCAGACGAAGGGCGAGGAGGTCAAGGTGATGTCCCAGCAGCTCTGGCAGGCGGCGAAGCTGGCATCGGTGGGCGAACTGGCCGCCAGCATCGCCCACGAGTTGAACAACCCGCTGGCGACTGTTAGCCTGCGCATGGAATCCCTCCTCGCTCAGACCGCCGCGGACGACCCCAGGCGTCGGCTGCTGGAGGTCGTCGAGCAGGAGGTGGACCGGATGGCCGACCTGGTGGCCAACTTGCTCCAGTTCAGCCGGCGTGGCCAGCAGCGGGCGTCCTCGGTGAACCTGGGCGAAGACCTCGTCAAGACGCTCGAGTTGGTCCAGCACCATTTTCGAAGCCGCCACATCCGGGTCGTGCAGGAGCTAGCCTCGGACGTGCCCGTCATCCAGGCCGACCGCCAGCTTTTGCGGCAGGTCTTCCTGAACCTGCTGACGAACGCCGGCGACGCCATGCCTGAAGGCGGGACGCTCACCCTGCGGTCTGCTCCCGGTTTCCTCGGGGATGGGCGGCCGGCGGTGGTGATCGAGTTCGCCGACACCGGCTTGGGCATCCCGCGGGAGCTTCTGCCGAGAGTCATGGAGCCGTTCTTCACCACCAAGGAGGAGGGCAAAGGGACCGGGCTGGGGCTGGCCATCTGCCGCCGAGCCGTCCAGGAACACGGCGGGACGATCCACATCACCAGCGAATTGGGTAAGGGGACCACGGTTCGCATCGCCTTGCCCATCGGGAACGACACGAACGTGGACCACTGAGGCGAACCCCCGAGCGGCGACAGCTAGAAGCGGAGAGACAATCATGGCGAAGCTCAGCCTGGGTCGCATTCTCGTTGTGGATGACGAAGTGCAGTTGACCAACGCCTTGTGCGAGACGCTCGCCGAGCAGGGCTACGACGTCGTGGGCGCGACCTCGACCCAGGGAGCGCTGAAGGCCCTCGAACCCGGGAACTTCGACGTGCTGCTGAGCGACCTAATGATGTCGGGAACGGACGGCATCCAGCTGCTCCGGGAGGCCCTGGCCGTCGATCCGCAGCTCGTCGGCATCATCATGACCGGCCAGGGCACGGTCCAAACGGCGGTGGAGGCGATGAAGGTCGGCGCGTTCGACTATGTCCTGAAGCCGTTCAAGCTCCAGGCCATGTTGCCCGTCCTCGCCCGCGCCATGCAAGTCCGCCGACTACGCATGGAAAACGTCCGCCTGCGCGAGTGGGCCGAGCGGCTCAGCTTCGAGTCGCCCCGCTACACCCTGGTCGGCTCCAGCCCGGCCATGCGGCGGGTGGTGCAACTCATCGAGAAGGTCGCCCCGAACGACGCTACCGTGCTGGTCCGCGGCCCGAGCGGCACCGGCAAGGAACTCGTCGCCCGCGCGATTCACCGCAACAGCCCCCGGCGCGGCCGCCCGCTGGTCACGGTCAACTGCGCCGCCTTGCAGGAGTCCTTGCTGGAAAGCGAGCTGTTCGGCCACGAAAAAGGCGCCTTCACCGGGGCGGTGCAGGCCAAGCGCGGCCTCATCGAGGTGGCCGAGGGCGGCACCCTGTTCATCGACGAAGTCGCCGAGATGTCCCCCGCTCTCCAGGCAAAGCTCCTACGAGTGCTGGAGGACGGCCACTACCGGCGCGTCGGCGGGACGCAGGAGGCCCACGCGGACGTGCGAGTGGTCGCGGCCACGAACAAGCTGCTGGAGGACGAACAAAAGGCGGGCCGGTTTCGGCAGGATCTCTTCTACCGCCTCAACGTCGTCACGGTCGCGCTGCCCGCCTTGCGCGAGCGGCCCGAGGATATCCCGGAACTCGTCGAGCACTTCCTGACTACCCGCCAACTCGGGGCGGTGCGATCCGGCGTCACCCTGGAGGCGATGGGAGTGCTGGCCCGGTACGACTGGCCGGGCAACGTCCGCGAGTTGGCCAATGTCCTCGAACGCGCCCAGATCCTGGCCGAAAACCACCGGATCGCGGTGGACGACTTGCCGGAGAACCTGGTCGCGATGCCGCCCGCGGCCGAGTCGTGCGGCAGCGGTTCCGCGGGCAAGGCGTTCCGAGATTGCTATTGCCCAGACAATCCCGCGCCAGAGAATTCCGGCGCCGCGCCCCTCCCTCTGGACGAGGCGGAACGGCTTCATGTACTGGGGGTGCTTCGACAGGTGAACAGCAACAAGGTCCAGGCTGCCAAGGCCCTGGGAATCAGCCGACAGACCTTGTACCGGCTCATCGCCAAACACCAACTGGAAGGCCCCGCCGCGAACGAGAAGGCGGAAGATTCGTAGGCCGCGCGCAACCGCGCTGCTCGTTTCCGCCGTGGCTTTCAGGCTGACTCGCCGCAGACGCAGAGCGTTTCCTTTTGCCGACGGAGAACTCAGGCTCGACGCGGCGCGTGCCCAGATCGCATTGATCAAGCCCGGGCACTCCGGCGACGGGCGGGTGACGCTTCGCATGTCGGCTTCGCAAGGCACTTCTACTGACTTTGATTCTTCAATGTACAGACGACATACTGACTGATTGCGAGCAACTGGGTGGAGGTATCCGAACGGCCGAAGGCCGTTCGACCGCCGTCACCAAACGGTGTTTGGCCGTTCGACCGCCGTCACCAAACGGTGTTTGGCGTCCCATCGCACGCTGCGCGAGAGAGTAGAAGGGAGTGTGGAGCGGAAGATTCGGCGGAGAACAAATGCCGGCTTCGCGGACAAGAGAATCGAGTCTCCACGTTATGTAGGTGGGTCTCAAATGAAACCGGCGGCCCGCAAAATGCACCTGAATTGCCGCACCCGGCATCGTTCGTTTGCATCCCCTTCCATCAAATCGGATTGAGCACTCCATGACGAGTCAGATCTTTCATCTCGCTCTGGGCGCCTTGGCGTTTAGTGCCGTTTGGTTCGTTCCTTCCATTGTTCGCGCCCAGGCTGGCAACCCGTATTTCATGTCGCAGCAACAGTTTCAGCAGCGCATGCAAATGAGCCAGCAGAATGCGCCGAACAACATCGGCACATCCGATGGCGGCGGCGGCAATCCCTACCTTCCAGAAGGCAGAAGGCGGATCCTCCTCAGGGAACACAAACCTGTACGGCGCTAACGCCAACGGCAACAATTCGAACAACCAAGGAACGTACGGCATGGGCGGCATCGGCAGTTCGCAAACCGCTGCCCAGCTTCCCAAGGCTTTCAGCAGCGTCATCGTCAGTCAGGAACAGGCACGCATCACCCGCGAAAAGGCAACGCAGGCGCTCATCGACACGCAACCCAAGCGGTTCGATTTCGAAATCTATCGGCTCGCGAACACGCCCACTTACAGCGATACTCAGATCAAGTTGGCCCAACAAATCCATAAACGCATCCTGTCGAACGCATCCCCAGCGGACATCGTCAATGGAACGGGTCTGAATGTTCTGCTTGACGATGTCCGCAAGCATCCCGGAAAAAAGGCGGTGATGGAGTCAATTCCGATCAGCGAAGATGTTCTTCGCCGACTCAACGCCTTGCCTGGGTCGGGCAACATGGGCTTATTGCGCGACGACGGCAAATTCTCGTTTCCGGCCGGCCTGCAAAGCACTCTCACGCAAGAGCAGAGCCGGACGATCGAGACGCTGGCCCGAAATGCGGTCGCCAGGGCGAAAGCCGGCAAGGTCGATCCGGACGCCCTTCGCGAAATGCGACTGGCGCTCGAACAAGCCCAGCTTTCGCTCGTGAAAAAGGTCAACGACATCCCGACGGGGCAGTACCTGGAGGGAAGGCAATTTCTGCGGGAGTTCAACGACGCCCATACGGCTCTGGAACGCGGCGACGCCAAAGCGCATTTCGACTACCAGGATTTCGTGGCGGGAGGCAAGACGGTGCAGGAAGTGGTCGATTACATGGTGAGCCGCGGACTCAAATGGGCGCCTGCGACCTACGGGGACGAAGCGGCTTACCGCGCGTTTCATTCCGCCCTGGCGGCGTTAAATGTCGCACTGAATACGGAGGCAGAAGGCGGAGCAAGCCTGAGGAAGGGGCCCTGATATCTAAATGCAAAAAGCACATAAGGGATTTTCGCTCTCGGCATATCTTTTGGGCGAACCGGCTTAACGGGAACATAATCCCTTAAACGGGGACATAATCATTGTCGCCGCGGCTGAGGATTCGGCCCTGATCCAGTTCCAATTGATTCATCCGTTTTCATCCGTGCGATACGTGTTATCCGTGGTTGATGTCCTCCGGTCTGGAGTGAAGATCCCTGGAGCTTCGTGGAGACCTTCGGTCGGGCTGTTGCGGCACGGTCGGCGACCGTGCCGCAACGGCTACTAACCGTTGCACAAGGACGCTACCTCTCATGCAGGACGACGCAGGTTGCTTTCTGGAGGCGATTTCCGTAGGATTTCAAACGCAGAAGGTCGCCCCCAGCGTCGGCTCATGTCGCTTCCGCGGAGCCGGCAAACGAGAGTCGGGGTCGTATGGGAACGCTCACGTTTCGACTGCCTGACTCGTTGCCGCCAACGCAGGTTGCGGAACTCGAACAGGCGTGCATCGCGGGCGGGCAGGATTGCATGCCCTACCTTTCGCAAGTGCTCGTCGACGAAAACCAACTCTACCTCACCCGACAGACCGACGAATCCGGCTTCTTGGCTGTGCCCTGGCTTGTGGACGGCATGGGGATGCTTATGTCCCCCACGGCGACGCTGATGGAGCGGTTGGCTCCGTATCATCTGCCTCTTGAATTGGCTCGCGGCAAAATCAATCAGCTTCGCGGTCAGGCAGCCGACTGGATCATGGGCGGGCTCATCATGCCTGCCGGATTGCCGGAGACGATTCGCGACGCCACGTTCGCCTTTGCTCGCGCGGTTTCCAAATCGCCGCAGCCGGAAGCCTTCGGCGAAGCGCAGTTGGCCCTTGAGAAGGGCTATGATGCCGCCCAGCGCATGGTGCGGGCGTATGTGGATCAGGTGTTTCAGGTCCGCCATCTGCGGCAGCCGAAGCTCGAATCGCTTCAGGCATGTCGGTTGCATGGCGTGCCGGCGGGGGAGATGGAGCAGGCGTTCTTACACTGCTTCAATACGGTGGCCATTCCCTTTTCCTGGAAGCGGATTTCGCCGACGGAGAAGGAGCAGAACTGGTCGGAATACGACGCGCTCGTCGCCTGGGCGGAGAAGCATCAGCTCACGATTCTGGGTGGGCCGTTGCTCGATTTCGCGGGGCAGGATTTGCCGGACTGGCTTTGGTCCAAGCCGCGCGACATCCAGGGACTCGGCGGCCGACTCTGCGACTTTGCGGAGACGGCAGTTCGCCGATATAAGGGCAAGATTCGCCATTGGCAGACGACGGCGGCCAGCAACTGGGCGGGGACGCTGGCCCAGACGGACGAAGAGTTGCTGTGGCTGACGCATCGCATTGCCGACGCGGTGCGACGCGTCGATCCGCTGCTTGAGATTTCGATCGGCATCGCCCACCCCTTCGGCGACTATCTGGCCTGTCAGGAGCGAGCGCAGTCGCCGTTCGTGTTCGTGGACACGCTGATGCGGACGGGGCTGAAGTTCGGCGCCATCGACGTCGAAATCGCGATGGGCATCTCGCCTCGCGGCAGCTATGTCCGCGATACGCTCGACGTTTCGCGCATCCTCGATCTGTATGCGTTGCTCGGTTCGCCTTTGCAGGTGACGCTCGCGTATCCGGCTTCGGCAGGCGTGGATGCGAATGCCGATCCCGACTTGCGAGTCGAAGGCGGTTGGTGGCGC
The DNA here is from genome assembly GCA_019748295.1 of Gemmataceae bacterium. Classification (GTDB taxonomy): domain Bacteria; phylum Planctomycetota; class Planctomycetia; order Gemmatales; family Gemmataceae; genus JAIEPT01. The sequence goes on from JAIEPT010000072.1 coordinate 16,508, forward strand.
GGGACGCAGTCGGCCCAGACGCAGGCGGATTGGGCGAGGTCGTTCTCGTCGTTGGCGTTGTGCAAGCCGTTCGTCCGCAGCGTTGTGTGGTCGCATCTCAGCGATGCGGAACCGCACCAGTTTCCGCATTGCGGGCTGTTTGACGCGCGAGGCCAAGCCCGACCCGCGTTGGAGACATTTGCCGAACTTCGATCGCAGCACCTCAAGTAGACGAATGAAGCGGCTAGGGCCGAGCGTTAGCGAGGAAGGAAGCCGAATCCACCTTGCGGCCTGCCTGGGTCGCTGGCTAGTCGTTTACAGTTCGTGCTGGCGGCGAACCTTGCCGTACTTCTTGTCTTGCGAGCTGCCTGGGTCGCTGGCTAGTCGTTTACAGAGCCATTCCTATGCTCGGCATTTGCCGACCGGCGGTGGTTGCTCAGCGCAGCCTTCTATACGCCAACGGCGTTACAGCGCACAGCCCAGGGTTGGCGACCGCAGGGAGCCTACCCTGGGTAAACTTCAATCTCTAGCAAGTACCCCAAAGGGGTTCGAGCAACGAAGGGTATCCGTTGCTTCAACCCCGTTGGGGTAGGCGGCTTCACTTCTTGCGTTACCCAGGGTAGGCTCCCTGCGGTCGCCAACCCTGGGCTGTGCGCCGTAACGCCGTTGGCGTAAAGAAAGACTGAGAGGGCGATTCTTAAAAATACTGCCACACTCTCGGTACGCCCTAACCATCGAGATTGCATGAATCCGCAAGATCAGTCCTGGAGCGAGGCGGCCGCTTGGTATGAGCGGGAGTTCATCGATCCGCATCTGCCGGGTGTGCGAAGCCCATTGCGGCGAGCTTTGCTGGCGCTGGCGAAGCGCGGAGCGAAAGTCGTCGGCGATCTCGGTTGCGGGATCGGCCCGTTGTTGCCGTTGCTCGCGAAGAAGTTCGAGCAAGTGGTGGCCGTCGATTTCGCGGAGGGGATGCTGAATCGGGCCAGGGAAAAGGCGAGCGATCGACGCAATGTCCGTTTCGTGCAAGCGAGCATGACGGACCTCAAGGAACTCGAAGGGCAACTCGACGTTGCCGTTTCCATTAACAGCTTGGTGATGCCGGATGTGCGGGAACAGGAGAAGGCGCTCCGTTCGATCCGTGCGGCCCTGAAGCCGGACGGATGGGTTCTCGGCATCCTGCCCGCAATGGACGGCGTGCATTACGTCACGTCGCTTTTGCTCGACCGGGCGTTGGAGTCGGGGAAGCCGATCGACCTCGCACGCAAGAATGCGGCCCACCTCAACGACCATGCCGATTACGATTTCGCCTTCGGTCAATTCCGCTTTCAAGGGCTGGAGCAGCATTTTTGGCAGCCTTACGAAATCCGCTATCGCTTTCGCCGTAGCGGGTTTCGCGTCGTTCAGCAGAAGAAGGTTCGGCTGTCGTGGAAACAGTTCGCGGGATGGCGGGAACTAAAGAAATATCCGGCCCCGTGGGATTGGTTTTTCCTCGCCAGGCCGGACGTTACAATGGAGGCTTCGCAGTGACGGTGCATGGGAGGGGCGAGGCTCCTGCCGAGCCGCAAGCTGAGAACGCTGAGGAAACGCGTTGTTTTCGCTGGCGCCTCGGTCTGCGGCTCGGCAGGAGCCTCGCCCCTCCCAAAGCCAATGCCTCGGAGTTCATGATGCAAGCCGTTCCTGATTCGCTCCTTGAAAAGCTGCGTCATTATCGTCAGGAGCATGTTGTCGCCGATTGGGAACGGCTCACGCCGGAAACGCGGCAAGAATTGATCGAACAACTGCAGACGATCGACTTCGCCGAACTGGAATCGCTTTACGAGCGGCGGGATGTGAAGGATGCGCTGCCGCCCGGGGATCGCATCAAGCCGTTGCCTCGTCCGCCGGAAGATCCGTCGCAGTTGAACGCGTTTCGCCAACGTGGGGAGCAGGCCTTCGAGCGCGGCGAGGTCGCGTTTCTCGTCGTCGCGGGGGGGCAGGGGAGTCGGCTTGGGTTCGAGCAGGCCAAGGGGCTTTTCCCGATCGGGCCGATCTCGGGGAAAACGCTGTTTCAGTTGCATGTGGAGAAAGTGATCGCGCTCGAGCGGAAGTATCGGCGGGCGATTCCGTTTCTCGTGATGACGAGCCCCGCCACCGACATGGAAACGCGGGCGTACTTTCGCGACCATCAAGCGTTCGGCTTGCAGGATGTCCGCATCTTTCAACAAGGCACGATGCCGGCGCTCGATCTCGAAACGGGCCGACTGCTGCTCGAAGCGCCGGGCAAACTTTTCCTCAGCCCCAACGGCCACGGCGGCACGCTCACCGGCCTGGCCGAGAGCAAGCTGATCGAGGCGCTGAAGCGGGCCGGCGTTCGCGTCGTCTCCTATTTCCAGGTCGATAATCCGCTGACGATATTGGCTGACTACGAGTTCGTCGGCCACCATTTGCTGCGTGGCGCCCATGCGTCGTCGAAAGTGATCGACAAGAAGCATGCAACAGAGAAGGTCGGCAATCTCGTGCTGATCGATGGCCGCAAGGGGATCATCGAGTATTCCGATTTGCCGGACGAACTTGCTCATGCGAAGGACGAGCAGGGCCGGCTCAAGCTGTGGGCGGGAAATCCGGCCATCCATTTGTTCGATGTCGAGTTCCTCGACAGGGTGACCACCGGCCTCGATGCGATTCCCTGGCATGTGGCGAAAAAGAAAGTGCCCTGCCTGGCGCCGGATGGAAGCAAGCTGCAGCCGACGAAGGAGAACGCGCTCAAGTTCGAGCGGTTCATCTTCGATGTGTTGCCGAAGGCGGATCAATGGACGGTGCAAACGACGAGTCGGCCTCGCGAGTTCGAGCCGGTGAAGAACGCGACCGGGGCCGATTCTCCCGCGAGTTGTCGGCAGGCGTTGATCAATCTGGCGGGAGCGAACCTCGAAGAAATCGGCGTCAAGGTGCCTCGCGATGCGGAGGGGAACGTGACGATCCCCATCGAGATCAGCCCGCTCTTCGCGTCGAGTCCTGAGGAGTTGAAGGCGAAGATCGGCAACCTGCGCGAAGTGACGCAGCCAGCGCATTTGCAGTAACTGTTCGATTCGTTGAGCGGGGAGCCGTAGGCGACGCTTTTCTCTGAGTCATTCATGATCATCGATGCGCATCAGCATTTCTGGCAACTGGGCCGTTTCGATTACGGCTGGCTCGACGAACCGCGGCACGCACCGATTCGCCGGGATTTTTTGCCGAGCGATCTGGCCCCGCGCATCCAGGAAGTGGGCGTCGATCGCACGGTCTTCGTGCAGACGCAGCACAACGTCGAGGAGAATCGCTGGGTGCTGCAACTCACTGAGGAGAATCCGTGGATCGTCGGCGTCGTCGGCTGGGTCGATCTCGCCAGTCCGAAGTGCGAGGAGCAGTTGCTGGAGTTCAAGGATCATCCGAAATTCGTAGGCGTCCGCCATATCGTGCAGGCAGAGCCCGACGATAATTTCATCGTCCGCGACGACGTGATGCGTGGATTGGCGGTGCTTGAAAAGCATCGCGTGCCGTACGATTTGCTCTTCTTCGTGCAGCATCTCCGGCATGCACCGATGCTCGCCAAACGCTTTCCGAATCTGCCGCTGGTGATCGACCACATTTCGAAACCGAAGATCAAGGATGGGCTGATCGACGATTGGCGCAAGGATCTGAAAGCCGCCGCTGCTTATCCCAATGTTTGGTGCAAGCTTTCCGGCATGGTGACGGAAGCCGACTGGAAGACATGGAATCCTGCGGACCTCAAGCCATACGTGGAGACCGCCCTCGAATGCTTCGGGGCGAACCGATGCATGTTCGGCACGGATTGGCCGGTTTGCGAACTCGCGGGGACATATCGGCAGGTGTACGACGCGCTCGTGGAAGTGTTGGGCCCGATCAGCGAGAGCGAGCGAGCACGCATCTTCGGCGGATCCGCGATCGAGTTCTATGGGCTGAAGGTTTGAGGTCCGGCCCCCCTCTCCCCTTTGGGGAGAGGGGCTGGGGGTGAGGTGAGAGAAGGGTGCTGAGATTTGTTGATCGCCGCCAAGCCCCACCGTAAGCGCAGCGCACGGTGGGGATCCGCCCGCGGCCTAATCCCAGGGTGCGCTGCGCTTACCCTGGGGCTTGGCGGAAACCAACAGGCGTCGGCACCGCTTTCTCCCCTCACCCCCCAGCCCCTCTCCCCAAGGAGGAGAGGGGGGCCGGAGGCCAGACCGAGTTTAGGAGCCAACGCATGTCGCCACGCGAGCGCTGGGAGAAGGAAAACGCCGCCGCGCCGTTGCGGCCGCAGCCGCCGACGACGGTCAGCGGCGTGCCGATCGATGCGATTTACGACGCGGAGCGTTCGCAACCCGCGGACGCCGCATCGTATCCCGGCCAATACCCGTTTCTCCGCGGCGTGCATGCCAGCATGTATCGCTCGCGGCTTTGGACCATGCGGCAATTTGCGGGCTTCGGCACCGCGGCGGAGACGAACGAGCGATTCCGCTTCTTGCTCGACAAGGGCCAGACGGGGCTCAGCACCGCCTTCGATCTGCCGACGCTCATGGGGCTCGACAGCGATGATCCGCGCTCGCTGGGCGAAGTGGGCCGGCTCGGCGTCGCCATGGATACGATCGACGACATGCGAACGTTGTTCGACGGCATCGACCTGGCCGAGGTCTCGGTGTCGATGACGATCAACGCCCCGGCCATCATCGTCATGGCGTTTTTCCTTGCGAATGCTCGGGCCCGCGGGGTTCCGTGGGCATCGCTGCGCGGCACGATTCAGAACGACATCCTCAAGGAATTCCACGCTCAAAACGAAATCGTCTTTCCGCCCGAACCCTCCGTGCGGCTCGTTTGCGACGTCATTGAATTCTGCGCGAAGGAGGCGCCGCAGTGGAACACGGTCTCGATCAGCGGCTACCACATCCGCGAAGCGGGTTCCTCCGCCATACAGGAACTCGCGTTCACGCTTGCCGATGGGTTGCACTATGCCGAGCAATGCGTGGCGCGTGGAATGGAGATCGATGCGTTCGCTCCCCGGCTCAGCTTCTTCTTCAACGCTCACAACGACGTATTCGAGGAGGTCGCCAAGTATCGGGCGGCCCGCGTGCTGTGGGCGGAATCGATGCGGAACGACTTCGGCGCCAAGAAGGAAGCATCGTGGAAATTGCGATTCCACGCCCAAACCGCGGGTTGCTCGCTGCAGGACAAACAGCCGGAGGTAAACCTGATCCGCGTCGCCTATCAAGCCCTGGCTGCGGTGTTAGGCGGTTGCCAATCGCTGCACACCAACAGCATGGACGAAACGCTCGCGCTTCCGAGCGAACACGCGGTGACGCTCGCGTTGCGCACGCAGCAAGTGTTGGCATTCGAAACGGGCGTCGTCAACACCGTCGATCCCTTGGGCGGAAGCTGGTTCGTCGAATCGTTGACGCAGAAGATGCATGGCGAGGCGAAGCATATCTTCGGCGAGATCGCACGCCGCGGCGGCATGATTGCCGCGCTTGAGACGGGCTATTTCCGCCGCGAAATCGCCGAGTCGTCTTTCGCTTATCAGCGCGACGTCGATGCCAAACGAAAGCTGATCGTGGGCGTGAATGCGTTTCAAGAGAAGGACGAGAAGCCGCTCGACATTCTGCAGATGGATGCGAGCGTCGAGCAACGCCAGATCGAAAGCCTTCGTCGCATCAAATCCGAACGGGATGCATCCGAAGTCGCACGATGCCTCGCCGCCATCCGCACGACGGCGGCGACGAAGACCAACCTGATGCCCGCCATGCTCGACGCGGCCGATGCCCGTTGCACCGTAGGCGAGATCATGGCGGCTCTCGGAGAGGTCTATGGCCGGGTGAACATGAGCACGTGGTGAGAGGGTTGGCGAGCAGCCGCTGTTAGGCGGCTGGTATAGCATCCGCAAAAGTCTCTTGACGCACAGTCAGTTCGTGAGTCCGTTGTGGGGCGGTCTCTGACCGCCTCACACGGGGACACTTGCTTGCGAATAGCGGTCTGGGCATGACGAGACTTTCGCGGACGCTGTACCAGCCGCCTAACAGCGGCTGCTCGCCGAATGCGGCCGCAACGGCAACGTTCTTGCTTCGAATCCTAGGCTCATTCGGTTACACTTCACAAAACCCGCTTTACGCCCCGCCTCTTCACGTTCGCACTCCATGAAACGTATCCTCATCCTTGCCGCGCTCGCTTCTTCACCCGCCGTCGCCAACGCCCAGGCGGCGCTGAAGTTCGAGGCGGACGTTCGGCCCATCCTCAAAGCCCATTGCTTCGAGTGCCATGGCGAAGGGAAGAAGCTGCGCGGCGGGTTGGATCTGCGGCTCAAGCATCTGCTCGCAACCGGCGGTGATACGGGTGTCGGATTCGACGTCGCCAAGCCGCAGGAAAGTTTGGTCGTCAAACGAGTGCGGTCGGGCGCGATGCCGCCGGGGAAGAAGAAGCTGACGCCGAAGGAAATCGAAACGCTGGAGCGATGGATCGCGCAAGGGGCAGTCGTCGCTAGGCCGGAGCCGAAGGATTTGCCGTTGGGGTTCGCGGCGTCGCCGGAGGAAGCGTCGCACTGGGCGTATCAGGCGATCCGAGCCGTTGAGCCGCCGGCGGTGAAAGCGGCGGACCGCGTGCGGAATCCGATCGATCGATTCTTGCTCTCGAAATTGGAAGCGAAGGGGCTGGGTTTCGCATCCGAGGCGGATCGCGTCGTCCTGATTCGCCGAGCGACCTTCGATCTGCATGGCCTGCCGCCGACGCCGGAGGAAGTGGATGCGTTTTCGAAAGACGCCTCGGCAGACGCCTATGAAAAGGTCATCGATCGCTTGCTCGCTTCGCCTCGCTATGGCGAACGCTGGGGCCGGCACTGGCTTGATGTCGCCGGATACGCGGACTCCGAGGGTTTCACGGCCGAGGATCCGATCCGGAAACATTCCTACAAGTATCGCGATTACGTGATTCGGGCCTTCAACGCCGACATGCCGTGGGATCGCTTTCTCCAGGAACAGATTGCTGGCGACGAGCTGGTGAAGCAGCCCTTCGAAAAGGCGACCGGCGAGGATCTCGACAAGCTGATCGCCACGGGTTTCTTGCGGAATGCTCCCGATGGAACGGGATCGCCGGGGACGAATCTCAAGGAGGCCAGCAACCAGAATGTGGCCGACACGTTGCAAATCGTTTCGACTGCCGTGCTCGGTTTGACGGTGCATTGTGCGCAGTGCCACAATCATCGTTACGATCCGATTTCGCAGGTCGATTACTACCGCATGCGGGCCGTCTTCGAGCCGGCGCTCAATCCGAAAGCTTGGCGAAATCCGTCCGCTCGGCTCGTCACGCTGTTCAAGGACGAGGACCGCAAGAAGGCGGAGGAGATCGAGAAAGGGGCGGCAAGGATCGATCAGGAGCGGGTCAAGAAGCAGGACGAATTCATCGAAGCGACCTTCCAGAAGGAACTCGCAAAGCTGCCCGCGGAGATGCATGAAACGATCCGCGTCGCCCGCAACACGCCCGATGCGAAACGTACTGCGGAGCAGAAAAATCTTCTGAAAACGCATCCCAGCGTGAATGTGTCGGCCGGGTCGCTGTATCTTTACGACGCGAAGGCCGCGAAGGTGCTCAAGGAATTTGCCGATCAAGCGGCCAAGCTGCGGGCAACGAAGCCGGCGCCCGATTTCATCTGTGCCGTGACCGAAGTCCCCGGCCAAAAGGCGACGACGCATCTTTTCGATCGCGGCGATCCGGATCAGCCGAAGGAACCGATCGCACCGGCGGGCCTCAGCATTTTCGAGCCCGCGGGCATCGGCAAACTGACTGCGAAGGACGCCAGCATCCCCACTTCTGGGCATCGGTTGGCTTTCGCTCGTTCGCTCACCGACGGCAAGCATCCGCTGCCGGCGCGCGTGCTGATGAATCGCCTTTGGCATCATCATTTCGGCCGCGGCATCGTCGCGTCGGTCGGCGATTTCGGCATCCTGGGCGATCGGCCGACGCATCCCGAATTGCTCGATTGGCTCGCCGCCGACTTCATGTCCAACCGCTGGCGGGTCAAACGCATGCACAAGCTGATGCTGACCTCAACCGCGTATCGGCAGACGTCGCAGCGTCGGGCGGGCCAGGACCGCATCGACCCAGATAACTGCCTGCTTGGCCGAATGCCCGTGCGCCGGCTTGAAGCCGAGGCGATTCGCGATTCGATTCTCGCCCTGAGCGGCAAGCTGAATCTCAAGGAGTTCGGCCCCGCCGTCCCGGTGACGCATGACGAAGTGGGGCAGGTCGTCGTCGGCAACGACATCCGCAACCCCGGCGACGGCACGCCGCTGGGCAAAGTGAAGTCGCTCGGCGGCGAAGAGTATCGCCGCAGCGTCTATGTGCAGGTGCGTCGAAGCCTGCCGCTGGGGACGCTCGAAAGCTTCGACGCTCCGATCCTGACGCCGAACTGCGAGAAGCGCAACACCTCGACCGCAGCCACGCAATCGCTGCTGCTGCTCAATAGCGGCTTCGTGCAAGAGCAATCGGCCTTCTTCGCGGAACGCCTGAGGAAGGAAGCCGGCGACGACGCCTCTCTCCGCGTTTTCCACGCATGGAAGTTGGCCTTCGCCGCCACGCCTTCCTCCGCGGAGATCGAGCAATCGCTGGCGTTCGTCCGCAAGCAGAGCGAACACTTCGAGAGGCGGAAGATCGCGGAGCCGGAAGCGAAAGCATGGGCGAATCTGGGGCAGGCGCTGCTGACGGCGAACCGGTTCTTGTATGTGGATTGAACGCGCCGGAGACTCATGGGGAATCGGACGCGTTCAGTCATGCGGAACGCCACGGAGGGCGTTCCCTACAGCGCGACCGCGGGCGCGGTCATCTCGACGAAATTCCGCAGCAGCTTCGGTCCTTCGTAGGTGAGAAAGCTCTCGGGGTGGAATTGCACGCCATGGAGAGGCCAGGTGCGGTGGCGGACGCCCATGATCTCGCCTTCGTCAGTCCATGCCGAGATGATGAAATCCGGGTTGCGGAAGGTTTCGCGGCGGATGACGAGGCTGTGATAACGCGTTGCCTCGAAGGGGTTGCTCATCCCCTTGAACACGCCCTGATCGTCGTGATGCATGAGCGACGTTTTGCCGTGCATGATGCGCCAGTTGCGGATCACTTCGCCGCCGAAGCTATGGCCGATGCACTGATGCCCGAGGCAGACGCCCAGCGTGGGGATGGTCGGCGCGAATCGCTTGAGCACCTCGTTCGAAATGCCCGCTTCCTTCGGCGTGCACGGGCCCGGCGAAATGATGAGATGGCTCGGCGCCATCGCGGCGATCTCGTCGAGCGCGATCTCGTCGTTTCGCCGCACCTCCAGGGCGATGTCGGGATCCATCTCCCCCAGGCGCTGGACGAGGTTGTAGGTGAAACTGTCGTAGTTGTCGATGAGAAGAATCATGCGGCGCCGGAATGACGAATGACAGGGGTTTAAATCAAAGCCCAGGGGCGAACGTAGTAAGCTCCTGGGTTCAGACGGAAGACTCGACGCCTACGGATGGAACCGGGGAGCTCACTACGTTCGCCCCCCGGCTTTGAGGCGTCATTCCTCTACAGTCTCGGTTCCCCGCACATTGTATTCGAGCTTCCACTTCTCGCGACCGTCGCGGCTGATGCACCAGAGTTCGAGGGTGCCGACTTCGGTTACCTTCGTATGCAGATGCACGGGCACCATGCGGCCCTCTTTGCCCGGCGCTTCGAGCGTGGCGGCGACGGGGGACATCTCGTCGATCTGGCCCTGCCACTCTTCCACCATCGTGCCGACCGTGTCGCTGCGGCGTTGGGCGGAGCCGAGGAAGCGGAACTCGGCGGGTTCGCCGACGATCAGGCCGAACTCCTGGCCGGGGACGTCCGTTTCGGTGCCTTCTTCCATGCCGTAGGGGACAACACACAGGGCCTTGAGCGGCGGCGGGGCGCCGGGGACGGCGGGGAGCGACGACTCGATGCCGATGTAGTACGACTGGGCCGTGCCGCCGCGGATGCGGATGCCTTTGCCGCGACGCACCAGGCCGTAGTACGCGGCTCCGCCGGCGACGGCGCGGTCGAGGTCGGCCCCTTCGAGATCGCGGACCCCGGCCTCGGTCTTGTTCCACTTGTTGAGGATGTCGAGCATTCGGCTCCGCAGCACGCCTGCTTTGAACACGCCGCCGTTGAAGAGGACGGCGGCGGGCTGGTTCGCCTTCTTCCGTTTCTTTTTGCCGGTTGTCTGTTGCTGAAGCAGTTCTTCATTGCGGCTGAGGAAAAATGCGAGATGCTTGCTGACGGCGGGGTCGGCGGCGTAGGGGAGGCCGATTTCCTGCAGGCCGACCGTGCGCTGCCGTTGCGGGACGGCATTGGGCGGGCACTGCGGGAAGAACCCGTCGAGCATGATCTTTTCCATGTCCGCGCGAGTGACGTCGCTCTTGAGCGTCCCGCCGATCACTCGCGAGCCGCGGCCCAACACCGTCACGGGGGCTGATTCGAGGTCCGCCTTCGAGAGCAGGGTTTCCTTCGCCTGCCGGCAGCTGTGCCAAAGCATTTGCATTTGGCCCGCGTCGAGCTTCACGCCCTTGGCGGCGAAGGCCTGGGCCGCGTGGTGGGCGAGGGCGAGGTCCATGTTGTCGCCGCCGAGCAGGATGTGCTCGCCGACGGCCACGCGGGTGAGAACGAGTTGGCCGGTCTCTTCGCTGATGGCGATGAGCGAAAAGTCGGAGGTGCCGCCGCCGACGTCGCAGACGAGAACGACGTCGCCGACTTCGACGTGGTCGCGCCACTTGTCGTGGCTCTGATCGATCCACGAGTAAAACGCGGCCTGCGGCTCTTCCAGCAGCGTGATCTTTTCCAGTCCGGCTGCCCGGGCCGCTTCGACGGTCAGTTCGCGGGCCATGGGATCGAACGACGCGGGGACGGTCAGCACGATCTCCTGGTTTTCCAGGCGATGATCGGTCACGTCCTTGGCGATGTGCTGGTTCCATGCATCGGCAAGATGCCGCAGATACATGGTGCTGGCTTCGACGGGCGAAACCTTGCGTCCGCCTTCGGGCGCCTTCCATGGCAGAATCTGCTCGCGGCGATCGATGCCGGGATGGCAGAGCCATGATTTGGCGGAGGAGACGAGCCGTGTCGGCACCTGGCTGCCGAAGTTGCGGGCGAACTCGCCGACGGAGTAGTCCCGATTCGGCGCCCACGGCAGATTGAGCGCACCGGCCGGCTGTTCGTTCGGCCCTGGCAGATAGAGGAACGACGGAAGCAGCGATCGCGGCTCCGCGGCCCCGGGCTGAACGACCTGTGGGATCTGAAAATGCTGCAGCTTCGGCTCGTCGCCGGCCCCGGTGTCGAAGTAGGCGAGGGCGCAATTGGTCGTGCCAAGATCGATGCCGACGACGAAGCGGGATGCGGTCATGAAACAGGCGACCTCAACCAAACCACATAATGGATGCGCATGAACAGGGACTATTCTACGCCCCCGCCCCCGGAAAGCGACGTTAAGCAGTCCCCAAGCCCGGGGGCGAGCGCAGCGAGTTCCTGGGTTCCAGTCGGTTGCATGTTGTTCATCCGCTCTTCCGACACTCCGATCCCAGGAGCTCGCTGCGCTCGCCCCTGGGCTTGGGGGTATGACTCTCCGGAAGCGTCGGACTCTCACCCGTTTCTCATTGCTCTGGGGCTTTCATTCAGATAAGCTGTATAGACCCTCCGAACGCTGCTCTCCTCGTAGATTTCCCGCCTATGCTTCGGCCTTTTCTTCTGGTTGCCGCCCTGCTCGCTTTCCCTATGCTCGCCTCCGCGCAGGCGCCGAAGGGGAAGGTTTCGCCCGAGCTTTCCGGCGTCATTCTCCCCTTCGTGCAAAAGCATTGCGTCGGCTGCCATGGCGCCGAGAAGAAACGCGGCGAGCTGACGCTGCACAAATATCAGACCGACGAAGATTTGCTGAAAGCCCGCAAGGTTTGGCATCATGTCGCCAAGACCGTCTACGCGGGCGAAATGCCGCCGCCAGAAAAGAAACGGCCGATGGCGACGGAAACGGACCACTTCGTCTCCTCGCTCGAAACCCTGTTCGACCGCTACGACCGCCTGCTGCCGCCGGATCCGGGCCGGGTGACGATGCGACGGCTCAATCGCTTCGAATACCGCAATACGATCCGCGATCTGGTCGGCGTCGATTTCGATCCCTCCGAAGACTTCCCCGCCGATGACGTTGGCCATGGGTTCGACAACATCGGCGATGTGCTGACCGTGTCGCCCGTGCATCTCGAGCGCTACCTCGCCGCGGCTGAGACCATCATGGGCCGGGCAATTCTGCCGGTGCCGCCGAAGGCTCCCGTTCGCCATATGCAGAGCAAATACCTGGAGCCGGCGGGGGGGGGCAAAATGCCGGGCGTGAAGTATCGCCCGTTGACCGACGGCAAACTGCACACCCCGTTCGCCTCCGCCCTCGGCGGCGAGTTCGTGCTGCAGATTCGCGTTTACGGCAACAAGATCGACGGCGAGATGCCGAAACTGGTGCTCATGTGCCAGGACAAGGAACTGAAGACGGTCGAAGTGAAAGCAACTGAAGAGAAGTCGGCCGAGACGATCAAGGTGACGTTCCAGCACGCCGCGGGCCCGATGCGTTGCGCGGTGAAGTTGCTCAATCCTGGCGCCGACAAGGATGGAGCGAAGAAGCGAACTGCTTTCGTCGAGCACATCCAACTCGTCGGCCCCAGCGATACGCGGCCCGAATCGCAACGCAAGCTGCTCGCATGCAGTGCCAAGGCCGACAAGCCGGCGCAAACGCGTGAAGTGCTCAAGCGGTTCGCCGATCATGCGTATCGCCGGGCCGCCACGAAGCCGGAAGTGGATCGCCTCGTCGCCATCGCTCAAAAGTCGGAAAAGGCGGGCGATTCGTGGGAGGCGGCCGTCAGCATTGCGATGCAGGCGGTGCTGGCGTCCCCCAAGTTTCTTTTTCGCGTCGAGTTGGACGACCGGCCGCAGACCGCTCAGCCGAAGGAGTTGGACGAATACCAACTCGCCAATCGTCTGTCGTACTTCCTGTGGAGTTCGATGCCGGACGACGAACTGCTCGCCCTGGCCGCCAAGAACCAGCTGCACAAGAGCCTGGACAAGCAAGTCGAGCGGATGCTGAAGGACAAGAAGGCCGAAGCCCTGGTCCAGAGTTTCCCTGCTCAGTGGCTTCAGCTTCGTCCGCTGCTCACCGCCAATCCCGACCCGAAGCTGTTCCCCGAAGCAGACGCCAAGATGCGCGGGGCGATGATCAAGGAAACCGAACTCTTCTTCGGCGCCATCGTGAACGAGGATCGCAACATCCTCGAAATGATCGACGGCAACTGGACCTTCCTCAACGAACGCCTCGCCCGCCACTACGGCATCGCCGACACCAACGGCAATCGTTTGTACCAGAAGGCCAAGACCAAGCCAGGCTCATCGATCAAGGGGGAAGAGTTCGTCAAGGTGACGTTTGCCGACAAGGAACGCGGAGGGCTGCTCACGCAGGCGAGCTTCCTCACGGTCACGTCGAATCCGACCCGCACCTCTCCCGTGAAGCGTGGCCGTTGGGTGCTGGAACAAATCCTCGGCACCCCGCCCCCCGCTCCGCCGCCAGATGTGCCGGCTTTGGGGGAATCGAAGCAGACCAAGGGGACGCTTCGCCAGCGCATGGAGCAGCATCGGGAAGACCCGGCATGTGCGAATTGCCATGCCCGCATGGATCCCATTGGATTTGCGTTCGAGAATTTTGATGCAATCGGCCGATTCCGATGGAAAGATAACGATGAGGCGATCGATCCCTCCGGCACGCTGCCCAATGGACGAACGTTCAAGGGCCCGGAGGAGTTGAAGCAGATTCTCAAAGAGAAGAAGACGCTGTTTGCTCGCAATGTGGCCGAGAAGCTGCTGACTTACGCTCTGGGCCGCGGCCTGGAGATGTACGACAAACGTCCGGTGGACCGCATCGTGGCGGCGCTGGAGAAGAACGAATACCGGTTTTCCGTGTTGGCAGCAGAGATCGCCAAAAGCGAGCCCTTCCGCCTTCGTCGAGGAAAGGACACGAATCCATGAGCCGATCCATTTCGCGTCGGACCCTGCTCCGCGGCGTGGGGGCCTCCTTGGCTCTGCCGTGGCTTGAAGCCATGGGCCCGATGGCTTCGTGGGCCAACACCACCACCGCAGCCGGCAACCGCACTCCGAACCGCATGGCGTTCGTTTATGTGCCCAATGGCGTGCACATGCAGGATTGGACGCCGAAGACGGAGGGCGCCAACTTCGAGCTTCCGAAGATTCTCGAGCCGCTCGCTCCCGTCCGCGAACACTTGACCGTGCTCACCGGACTCACCGCCGACAAGGCCCGCCCCAATGGCGACGGCGCCGGCGATCATGCCCGCGCGATGGCCGCCTTCCTCACCGGAGCCCAACCTCGCAAGACCGATGGCACGGATATCCGCGCCGGCGTCTCCGTCGATCAGGTGGCCGCCAACCGCCTTGGCGATCGCACCCGTTTGCAATCGCTCGAAATCGGCGCTGATCCCAGCGCGATGGCGGGCAACTGCGATTCGGGTTACTCCTGCGTCTACTCGTCCACCGTCTCCTGGCGCTCGGCCACCACGCCGCTGCCGAAGCTGGTCAATCCTCGCCTCATCTTCGACCGCTTGTTCGCCAGCGCGCCGGACGCCGACCGCGCTCGCCGCGAGCGGATTCGCCGCAGCATTCTCGACTTCGTGAAGGAAGATTCGGCCAGCCTCACCAACCAGCTTGGCGCCAACGATCGACGCAAGCTGGACGAATACTTCAATGCGATCCGCGACATCGAAGTTCGCATCGAACGCGCCGCCCGCATGCCGGCCGTTGTTCCGCCCAATGTGACGATGCCGAACCAGGCTCCGGGCGATTACGAAGAGCATCTCAAGCTGCTCGGCGACCTGATGGTGCTCGCCTTTTCGACCGATACGACGCGCGTCTGCACGTTGGTCTTCGCGAATGAAGGCAGCAATCGTCCCTATCGGCACATCAATGTGCCCGAAGGCCATCACGATCTGTCGCACCACGAAAACAACCCCGCGAAGCAGGCCAAAATCCGCGAGATCAACTGCTTCCACATGCGGCAACTCGCCTACATCGCCAACAAGATGAAGACGACACGCGAAGGGGACAGCAACCTGCTCGACAACGTGATGCTCGTCTACGGTTCGGGCAACAGCGACGGCAATCGCCACAACCACGACGATCTGCCGATCCTCCTGCTCGGCAAGGGCGCGAGCACCATCCGCGCGGGCCGCCACATCCGCTTCGGCCGCAACACGCCGCTGAACAACCTGTGGCTCTCGATGCTCGACCGCGTCGAATGCCAGGTGGACCGCATCGGCGACAGCACGGGGCGTTTGACCGAACTGAGCTAAAGACGTTCCAAGATTCCAGGGCCGGCGATCACGCGATCGCTGGCCTTTTTTGTCCATCGAGGTTTTGAGTTTCGATGCAAATTCGTTACGGGCCATGGCGAACGCTAATCCCCGCAAGCTGCGGCGGCCAGACGCACCAGATCGAATCGGAGGCCCGAACGAAGCCGCCGCCGTGCAATATGCGATTCAGCGGCCTTATCAAACTTTAGAGGGAGCTTTGCCGCGTTTGCTGTTCGATGGCCTGTCTTCGAGCGACCACGAATGCGGATCGACATCGCCTGGAATCAAAAATTCAAGCCGATTGTCGTTCACCTCTTCGGCGAAGGGAACGCGCAACTTCCGCATCGTGTAGCGGTAGCTATCCAGTGAGTCTTCCGGGCACGACAGCACTTGCCATGATTCGAAGAGTTGCGACCTCAGTTTGGCGAGGACTTCCTCAAACGCTTCGGTGTTTTGCGAGTGATAGTAAACATAGCCCCAAGAATCGACTGCGTAATCGAACTTCGCCTTGCGGAGTGCCGCGATAAGCGAGTCGTTCGCTGGCTTCGCTTTGAATCGAAAAGTCCGGTCAAGTCGCATTGCAACCTCAGTTGGGAAGCATGATGCGGGTGGTGTGCCCGCAGTTGCAGCTTCTCGTTCCGCCAGGGGTATGGCACCCCCGGTCATGGCATTGGCCTTCCGCAGCGTCCTTGGCGTCGTCTCGTGTCGTCCCGAATCCGGTGAAAATATCCCGACAGTTCTCAGGACAATCGCCCCTGGGTTTCGTGGTGCATTTCCATCGGGCGCTCTTCTTCCTCCTGGAAATCGCCGATTTCGTAACCATTTTACACGACTCCTGACGTTCGCTCCATGTCTCAAGCGGAATGGAAAAAATGCAGGGGCGACAACGCTCCCTGCATTACGCTAAAAGGGGGGATTTGGGATGCGATCGTAAGAACGGGTCGCGATTGCCGGTTACTGCTTCGTCGCAATCGCCGTCAGGGTGCCGGTTTCGCCGATGTAAACCGTCACGCCGACGTTGTCGTCGCGGAAGACTTCGGCGCCGAAGGTCTGCGTTAGGCCGGTGAATTCCTTCTCGCCGTATTTGCGGCACTTCACGTTGATGCCGTGGGTCCAGACGGGTTCCTTCACGTTCGTCGTCGGCGCCTTGGCGGCTTGCGGGCCGGCGGCCACGGCGATGGAGCCGGTCTCGCAGAGGAAGATCAGGTTGGCGTTGTTGCCATCGCGGAAGACTTCCACTCCGTAGATCTTCGTTTCCTTGGTGAAGCTGGGCTCGTTCGCCTTGCGGACCTTGAGGTCAAGGCCGTGGAGCCATTCGGGGGCTTTGCCGTCGCTTTTGCCGTCGCTCGTATCCGGGATGACGGCGATGCTGCCGGTGTCGCAGATGTAGACGAGGTTGCCGGAGGAGTTGTCGCGGTAGACTTCGATGCCGTATTTGGTGGCGTCCTTCCAGTCCTTCACGCCCCCCTTGCGGACCGAGAGATCGACGGAATGGACCCACTTCGAGGCCTTGGCGCCTGCGGGAGCGGTCTTGGAAGTGGTGGTGGCGACCGCGCCCTTATCGGTCACATAGATCCAGTTGCCCACGTTCGGATCGCGGAAGACTTCCATCGCATGGGTCTTCGTCGTCTTCGAGAACTCCTTCTCGCCCGCCTTGCGAGCCTGGAGGTCGAAACCGGTCACCCAGTCGGGGCTCTTGGGCGTCAGCGGAATTTTCAGATCGGCGAAGTTGGGGGCGGCGGCGAGGCTGCCGGTCTGGGAGAGGTAGAGGCCCAGCGAGTTGTTCGCGTCGCGGAACGCTTCGACGCCGAATTTCTGCGTCTTTTCCGTGAAGTCGTTCTCGCCAAGCTTACGGCAAGCGAGGTCGAAGGCGTGCGTCCACTGCAGATCTTTGGGCCGTGGCGCCTGGGCGGAAGCGGGGGCGACGAGGCCGAAGCAGACGAGGAGGGCAGTGAGCCAAACGATGCGACGCAAATACATCCGAAGCCTCTTGGTGAGAACAACACGCCAGGGGACGACGCGACCTAGACGAACCGGGCCGCCCGCGGCTAACCATTCTGGCGCCTCCGCGGGGGAGAATCCACAAGGAAGTCGGAAGGCAGAATAGACGAGCTTGTGCGAGTTTCTCTTTGCGTTCTGTCCCTTTCTCAATGAGGAACCGAGAACCGAGATCGGAGAATGAGGATCGGAGATCGGAGAATGAAGATCCGAAAGCGGATGTTGAGCTGTTTTTCATGACGACCCGTCTGCATCTCCTCCGATTTCCGATTTCCGATCCTCATTCTCCGATCTCGGTTCTCCGTTCCTCATTTGGTTGGTCTCAAAACGTCGCCCAACGAGAGACAAAGCCACGTGCCCATCCGTCCACGCCCAAGAGGTCATATTGACCCTCCTAAGCTGGCAACTTACACTGACTTTTCGAGATGCGTCGATGACGTCAACTTTGACCGAAAGGCCGCCTGTACGGGCCGTTCCAGGTTTTTCCATGAATAAAGATCGCCAGCTCGACGCTTCCCTTTGGGACAAAATCTCCGATGGCTTCACTGCCGTCTCCGAAGGCTTCGTCGGCTTCCTCGGCCGCCTGTTCGGCTCCGCCAACGAACGCATGGTCCGTTCGCTCGGCTTCATTCGCCATCGCGACGGCGCCTACCACATCACGCCCGGCTCCACGCTCGATGAGGTCAATCAGCTTGAGTCGCAGATGCAAGCGCTCAGCGATGCCGATCTAAAGGGCCTCACGCCCAAATTCAAGGAACGGCTGGCCAAGGGCGAAACGCTCGAGGACATTCTTCCCGAAGCGTTTGCCGCGTGCCGCGAGGCGGGGCGTCGTTTCAAGAACATGCGCCACTTCGATGTGCAGATCCTCGGCGGCATCGTGCTGCATCGGGGCAACATCGCCGAGATGGTGACGGGCGAAGGCAAAACCCTCGTCGCCACGCTGCCTGCGTATCTCAATGCGCTCACCGGCAAGGGCGTGCATGTCATCACGGTCAACGACTATCTCGCTCGCCGCGACTGCGAGTGGATGTCGCCCATCTACTATGGCCTCGGCATTACGGCAGGGTTCATCCAGAGCGACATGGACCCTGGCCCGCGTCGCGAGTCCTACGAGCGGGACATCACCTACGGCACCAACAGCGAGTTCGGCTTCGACTACCTCCGCGACAACATGAAGCGGGCTCGCCATGCGGACCCGAACTACGAAGCATGGGAACAGCAAGTCCAGCGCGGGCTCAACTTTGCGATCATCGACGAAGTGGACAACATCCTCATCGACGAAGCTCGCACGCCGTTGATCATCTCGGGCCCCGCCCAGGACGACCCGGATCTCTACCGCAAGGCCGATCGCATCGCGCGCCAGCTGACGGAACTCGAACGCAAGGCCCAGGGGAAGCTGAAGGAAGCGGGCCATGGTCTGCACATCCCCGATCACCCGCTGACGCAGGAAGAGGCCGAGGCGGAGCAGAGCCTCCAGGAATCGAAGAAACGCAAGATCTCCGCGGCCGAGGCGAAGGAAGCGATCGCTTCCGATGCCGCCGTTGCGGAAGCGGAGATCGACGTGACTAAGGCGCTCTCCCGCGTCAAGGAAAACGAGAAACGGCTCGGCTACTACTTCGAGGTGAAGGAGAAGGAACACACCTGCCATCTCACCGACGAAGGCGTGCGCAAGGCCGAAGAACTCGCCGGCGTGGACAGCTTCTACACCGCCGGCAACATGGAATGGCCGCACCTGATCGACAACGCCCTCAAGGCGCATCACCTCTACCACAAGGACAAGCGCTATGTGGTGATGCGGCACCCCGAAACCAAGGAAACGGCCGTCATCCTCGTCGATGAGTTCACCGGCCGTCTCATGGTCGGTCGCCAGCTCTCCGATGGCTTGCATCAGGCGTTGGAAGCCAAGCACGAGCGCGACGGCGTGAAGATCAAGGAAGAGACGCAGACGCTCGCCACGGTGACGTTGCAAAACTTCTTCAAGCTCTACAAGAAGCTCGCGGGCATGACCGGCACGGCCATGACCGAAGCGAACGAATTTTGGAAGATCTACAAGCTCGACGTGGTCGCCATCCCGACCAACAAGCCGCTCACGCGCGTCAACTACGCGGACCTCATCTACCTCACCGAGAAGGAAAAGTGGGACGCCGTCGTCGGCGAAGTGGAACGCATCCACAAGTTCGACACGCTCGTGATGCGCGACGGCACGATGAACATCGGCAGACTCGTCAAGCGGGGCGACACCGAAGTCGAATTCGAGCTGAAGGATTCGCGTGAGCGAAAGACCTTCCCTATCGCGCAGATCGACGAGATCGAAACCAAGGGTCGGCCCATCCTCATCGGCACCACGGACGTGGACAAGTCCGAAAAGCTCAGCAAGATGCTGCAGCGACGCGGCATCAAGCATGAGCTGCTGAACGCCAAGCCGGAATACGCATCCCGCGAAGCCGAGATCGTCGCCCAGGCCGGCCGTATCGGCTCCGTCACCATTTCGACGAACATGGCCGGCCGCGGCACTGACATCATCCTCGGCGGCAATCCCGAGTTCATGGCGTGGGCGCGG
Organism: Gemmataceae bacterium; assembly: GCA_019748295.1. Taxonomy (GTDB): domain Bacteria; phylum Planctomycetota; class Planctomycetia; order Gemmatales; family Gemmataceae; genus JAIEPT01. The sequence goes on from JAIEPT010000072.1 coordinate 36,392, forward strand.
CTCAAAGACCAATACGCCACCCTGCTCGACGTGCCGCCTGAAGTGTGGAAGCAGACGGTCAAGGACATTCGCGAAAAGGAAAACCTCGAGGAAGAAGGCAAGCTCGTCTCCTCGATGGGCGGCCTCCACATCGTCGGCACCGAACGCCATGAGTCGCGCCGCATCGACAATCAGCTTCGCGGCCGTGCGGGTCGTCAGGGCGATCCGGGCTCCGGTCGGTTCTTCCTGTCGCTGCAAGACGACCTGATGCGCATCTTCGCCGGCGAATGGGTGGCCGGCGTGCTGCAGCGCCTCGGCATGGAACAGGGGCAGGCGATCGAAAGCCGAATGGTTTCGCGGCGCATCGAAGGGGCCCAGAAGAAGGTCGAAGAACGCAACTTCGACATCCGCAAGAATCTGCTCGAATACGACGAGGTCATGGATTATCAGCGGAAGAAGGTCTACGGCTTCCGCCAAGAGGTGCTCGACGGCGACAACTCGAAGATCCGCATTCTCGACATGATCGACAAGCAGATCGCCTCGGCGGTCGAGCGGTTCCTCGATCCGAACTACGGCGCGGCCAGCTTCGCCGAGATGGCGTCGCAACGGCTCAACATGGAGTTCGAACCCGCCACCTTCGCCCGCGCCAACTTCAGGGACGCCGACGTCGTCGCTCGCGAAAAAGCAGCCGCAGCCATCCAGACGCGCATCCACGAATTGATGGACGAGCACATTCCGCAAGACGGCGAACCGAGCGAATGGAACTGGTCCGGCCTGTCGGATCGCGTCAACAAGGTATGGGACCTCAAGACCCGCCCCGAGGATCTTCGCCGCATCGGCCGCGACGACGTGGCCGGGTTCCTGATCGGCGAGGCGGAGAAGTCGCTCGACAGCATCGATCTCTCCAAGGGGGAGATTTACCTTTCGGAAAATTGGGGCCTGCAGTCCCTCTCCGACTGGATGAAGCAGAAGTTCGACATCGTGATCGATCCAAAGGACCTTATCGAACAGCCGAAGGACAAGGTGCAAGCTCGGCTCCATGCGGAAGTCGCCAAGATCTACCGCAACAAGGAAGTCGAGTTCCCCGTCACCGTGGCGATGGCCCGCTTCATGGCGGAGCGTCAGGGTCCGGGGCCGATGATGGGCCAGCGCTACGACCGCGAAGGCCTGATGACCTGGTTCCGCGCCCGCTTTCCGCAGGCGGCAACCAGCATCACCGAGGACGATTTCCGCACGCAATCGCGGGCACGTCTGCAAGAGAGACTGCTCGAAGCGAGCCGCAACAGCTATCCGCAAGCGGATCAGGAAACGATCGACGATCACCTGGACCAAGTCTTCCAAGGTGCTGAAATCGCCGAGGCGGGCGATGCACAGGAGATGTCGGATTGGGCCCGCGCGACCTTCCAGCTTGAGGTTCCCGCGGAAGCCTTGACCGGCGTCAGCAAGGAGCAGGCTCGGCATCGCCTTTGGAACGCGTTCGACACCAAGTATCGCTCCGAGATGCGCCGAGCCGAACGCGGCCTATTGCTCGATCGTCTCGACCGCGCGTGGAAGAACCATCTCTACGTGATGGATCATCTCCGCCAAGGCATCGGCCTCGTCGGATACGCTCAGATCGATCCCAAGACCGAGTACAAGCGGCAAGGCATGAAGGAATTCGATGCCATGTGGGACGGCCTTGGCGACAAGGTGACCGAAGCCGTCTTCCGCCTGGAAGACGACGAGAGCTTCAGCGAATCGATCTGGTCGATCAGCCAAATGGTCCATGAAGCCGCCCCCAAGCACGCCCCCGCTGAGGGGAGCATGCAAGCGGAGCAAGAGCAAGCGATCGCGGGGAGCCAGCAGAGCGAGAAAAAGGTCGAACCGATCCGCAACCGCACGGAGAAGGTGGGCCGCAACGACCCCTGCACCTGCGGCAGCGGCAAGAAGTACAAGAACTGCTGCATGCGAACCCCGGCGAAGTAAGGCGAAACAACGTCTGCAGGGTGCGTCGGCGAGCAGCCGCTGTTAGGCGGCTGGTACAGTGTCCGCAAGAGTCTCATGACGCTCGGACGGCGTTCTGCACCAACCGTCTGTGAACAAAGAGACTCTTGCGGATGCTATACCAGCCGCCTAACAGCGGCTGCTCGCCGACTTGCTGCATGGAATGAAGCCGAACAGGATGTGATGTCCTACCTTCGCAATATCCTCTATCTGCTCGCCTTCCTCGTCCTCAGCCCCTGGCTCGTCTACAAGGCCGTCACCACCCGTAAGTATCGCCGCGGTTTCTTTCGCAAATGGCTCGGCGATGTACGGCATCCGCTGCTGCTTTCGCCGGAGAAACGCACCGGCCCATGCGTTTGGTTCCATGGCGTCAGCCTCGGCGAAATTCATGTTCTCAAACAACTCGTGCCGTTTTGCCGCAAGCAGCATCCGGAGTGGCACGTCGTCGTCTCGACCACGACGGATGCGGGGTTCGATGAAGCGAACAAGCTGTTTCCGGATCTGCCGGTGGTGTTTTGGCCGTTCGATTTCACGTGGTCCGTCAAGCGGGCGCTGAATACGATTCGCCCCGATTTGCTTGTTCTCACCGAGAGCGAGATTTGGCCCAACGTCCTGCGTATCGCGAGTTCGCGCGGCGTGAAGTTGGCCCTCGTGAATGGACGGATGAGCCCGCGGAGCGCGAAACGGTATCGCAAGATCCGCTGGCTGGTGCAGGGGCTGTTCAAGTCGTTCGATGCCTGCGGCGTGCAGACCCCGGAGTACGCGGAACACTGGCGATCGCTCGGCGCCCGCAACGTGGTCGTCACCGGCAACATCAAGTACGACGGCGCCAACCTCGATCGCGGCAACGACAAGACGCAGGCGATGCGGCATTGGCTGGTGCTCGCGGACGATAGCCTCGTCCTCGTCGCCGGCAGTACGCAGGCGCCGGAAGAGCAGATTTGCCTCGAGATCTACCGCAAGGCGAAGGCGATCCATCCGAACTTGCGGTTCATCGTCGTGCCGCGGCAAAAGGAACGATTCAAGGAAGTGGCCGCGTTGCTCGAAGCATCCGGCTTGCCGTTCGACCGGCGCAGCCGTCGCAGCGAGCCGATGACCGATGACCGCATCTTGCTCGTGGACACCTTCGGCGAGTTGAGCGCCATCTGGGGCCTCGCGGACGTCGCGTTCGTCGGCGGCAGCCTCGACGGCAAACGTGGCGGCCAAAACATGATCGAGCCCGCCGCCTACGGCTGTGCCGTCGTATTTGGACCGCACACGTGGAACTTCAAGGAAACCGTCGCTCGCTTGCTGGCAGCGAACGGCGCCATCCGCGTCGAGAATGCGGAGCAATTGGAAGCTGTCGCGTTGCGATTGTTCGGGGATATGTCGGAACGCAAACGATTGGGTGACGCGGGGCAGGCGTTCGTTCGCACGCAACAAGGGGCGACGCGGAAGACGCTCGCGATGCTCGCATCGCTTCTCGAAAGCGCTTCGGGCGGCATGCCCTCACTGTCGGGTGCCACGCCCTGAGTGTAGCGAAGGGCGTGGAAAAGGTGCTGACGCAGCATCCCAATAGCAATGAGCCTTCGGAAGCTTCACCACGCCCTTCGTTGCACTCAAGGCGTGCCACCCAAACGCAAAGCAGGCCATTATTAGCCGCGTCGCCTACGGCTCCTCGCTAAACGTGGGCTTTGTCGAGTTGCAGCGTCACTTGGGTGACGTCTCCGACGCGGCACGCTGGCACTTCGAATCCCAGTTCTTCCGCCAGTTTCAGCATCGGCGTGTTCTCGCAGAGCACGTTGCCGACCAGTTTGCGGACGCCGCGATCGCGGGCGACTTCGATCAGGCGGCGCATGAGATGTTGGCCCAATCCCTGCCCTTGCCAGCGATCGTTGACCACGACGGCGAACTCGCCTTCGCGTGATTCGGGGTCCATGTAGTAGCGGGCGACGCCGAGGAAGTAGGGGGAGCCGTCCTCGCGGCGGGCTTCGGCCACCAGCGCCATTTCGCGGGCGTAGTCGATGTGGCAGAGGCGGATCAGGCTGTCGCGGGAGTGCTCTTTCACCATGCTGAAGAAACGCATGCGGATTGTTTGCTCCGAGTGCGATGCGTGCAATTCGACGATGTGCGGCTCATCCTCGGGCCGAATGGCGCGGACGGCGATCGGCATGCCGTCCTTCAGTTTCCACGCCGTCGTGTACTGATTGGGATAGGGTTCGATGGCGAGCGGCACGCACACGCTGTCGGGCGCGGCGAGCAAGACACGCGCATCCAACGCGAGGACGCCGTCGGGGCTCGCGAGGAGCGGGTTGATGTCGATCTCCTGAATCTCGCGGAAATCGCACAGCAAATAGCTGAAGCGGACGAGCAACTCCTCCAGCTTGTCCATCGGCACCGGCTTCTGACCACGCACGCCCTTGAGAGCGTGAGCGATCTTCGTCCGCTCGATGAGACGTTGGGCGAGGGCACGATTGAGCGGCGGAAGGCCGAGGGATTTGTCCTTGAATATCTCGACGAGGATGCCGCCGGCGCCGAAGAGGATCGTCGGGCCGAACTGCACATCGACACTGCTGCCGATGATGAGTTCGTATCCCTTCGTCTTCACCATCGGCTGCACCGACACGCCGCGGAAGACGTCGCCCTTGATCGCTTTCGCATCGGCATAGGCAATCGCATTCGCGCGGATGCGATCGAAAGCCTGGCGGACGGCATCGGTGTTTTCGAGGCTGAGTTGCACGCCGCCTGCATCGCTCTTGTGGGTAATTTCGTCGGACCACAGCTTCAGCACGACGGGATAGCCGACCTTGTCGGAGATTTTCGCAGCTTCGTCCGCGGTCGTGGCCGTTGCAGTAAAGACGACGGGGATGCCGTAAGCAGCGAGCAGCTTCTTGGCTTCGAGTTCGCTGAGCAGCGTGCGGTTGGCAGCCCGCGCCCCAGCGATGATGTCGCGCACGGCCTGGGCGTTTGGCGGCGAGGATTCCATCAGAGCGGCGGGGCGCTGATAAAGCAGATCCTGATTGCGGCGATAGCTGACCATGTGGAGAAACGATTCGATGGCCGCCTCGGGCGAATCGTACGCGGGGATGCCTGCTGCTCCGAGCACGCCTTTCCCCTGGCGAACCTCGGCTCCGCCCATCCACGCGGCGATGATCGGCTTCCCCTCGATCTTCGCGAAGGGGACGATCTGCCGGGCCGTTTCCGTTGGATCGGTCATTGCCTGCGGCGTGAGCAAGATAAGCAAACCTTTGATGTTGGGATCCTTCGCGCAAATCTCGATCGTTTGGCGATAACGCTGCGGGGTCGCATCGCCGAGAACATCGATCGGGTTCGCATGGCTCCAAAATGGAGGCAACGCCGCATCGAGGGCGGCCTTGGTCTCTGCGGAAAGCTTGGCGAGTTGGCCGCCCGCGAGCATCAGCGCGTCGGTCGCCATGACGCCGGGGCCGCCGGCATTCGTAATGATTGCCAGGGCAGGGCCGCGCGGCGGCGGTTGCAGGGCGAGCAGTTCGGCCATGTTGAACAGGTCGGGAATCGAATCGACTCGCAGCACGCCGGCCCGATTGATCGCGGCATCGAATACGTCGTCCGATCCCGCGAGCGAACCCGTATGCGATGCGGCCGCCTTCGCCCCCGCTTCATGTCGCCCGGCTTTGACGAGGATCACCTGCTTCGAGCGAGCCACCGCGCGGGCGGCACTGAGGAACTTGCGGACGTTGCCGATCGATTCCATGTAGAGCACGATGCTGCGCGTGTTCGGATCGTCGCCGAAGTAATCGAGCAAATCGGCGAAGTCGACGTCCGCCATGGCTCCGACCGAAACGAAGCCGCTGAAGCCGACATGCTTTTCCTTCGACCAGTCAAGGATCGACGTGCAGATGGCGCCGCTCTGGCTCAAGAGCGCGACGCGGCCCGGCTTCGCCATATCCGAAGCAAAGCTCGCATTGAAGTTGTGGCCCGGATGGATGACGCCGAGACAGTTGGGCCCGATGAGCCGCATCTTGCCGCGGGCGATGTCGCGGATCTGAGCTTCCATCTGTCGCCCGTGTTCGCCCAGTTCGGAAAAGCCCGCCGAGATGATGATGGCGGCTGGAATGCCTAACTCGACGCACTCGCTGACCATGCCGGGAACGGTGGCCGCGGGTGTGGCGATGACGGCGAGATCGACGACTTCCGGCAATGCCTTGAGATTCGGATAGCAGTAAACGCCATGCACCGCGTGGCGCTTCGGATTGATCGGATAGACGACGCCGCCGAAGGGGTTCTCCATCAGATTCCGCATGAGAATGCTGCCGACCGCCCCCGGCGTGGCACTGGCGCCGACGACCGCGACCGATTGCGGGGAGAAGAACGGATCGAGCGAATGGGAGAACTTTTTCTTCATGACAAGTTCCGCGAAGGATGTGGCGAGCGCGAGCGAACGATGCCTTCTATGTAGCCCTCTCGCTCCGCGAGAGGATAGCGGAACTATTTCATGCAACGGCGTAACGCTCATCCGCTAACCTCTCGCGGAGCGAGAGGGCTACATAGGCGACCGCACGGTGAGAACCGCACAGGGGGCGAGGCGGACAACCTTTTCCGCAACGCTTCCGAGCAAGGCGTGGGCCAACCAGCCGCGGCCATGGGTGCCGACGGTGATGAGATCGATGTGATGTTCGCGGGCGTAATCGACGATTGCTTCCACGGGGGAGCCGATCATCGTGTCCACGGGGCCGCCGAAACGATCGAGTTTGTACTTCGCGGCGAGGGCGTTCAACTCGGTGCGGATGGGCTGCAGAAGTTGCTCGATGGGCGGCATGTCCTGCGGGATGGTCACCACCTCCGTCTGATAGACGCCCACATCCTGGAAGACATGAAGCAGATGGATGGGCGTCGCAAACTTCTCGGCGATGGCGACGGCATAGCGCAAGGCTTCCTCGGATCGCGGGCTGAAATCGACGGGGGCGAGGATTCGGCGAAGGTTCATGATGCGTTCGTCCGCGGAACAGGGAAGGGATCAACCCTTGGCGCCGTGCGAGCGGCGCCTGAATTCTGCCCTCTCCTCTGGGCCAGGGTGGGGGCGCTTGACGTGGCGTTGCGCGAGAAAAGGCATCATCACTCCAGCCCTCTCCCGGAGGGAGAGGGAGGCTGACTATCGCCGGTCGCTCGGCTAACGGCTCTTCAGCCACTCACGCCATTTTTCCGCCGCCAGCACGCGATGACCGGGGCTTGAATCGTCCCACGGCGCCACGGCGGTTCCTTGATTGAATCGCACGAGAGCGTCGTACGCCGCGCGGCGAATCGTCGCATCTTCATCGAGCGTGCGGTCGACGATTGCTTCGCCCCACGATATGCCGCGCGATTCCGCCGACGTGAGCGCCGCTTTGCGGATTTCGGTTCGCTTGTGTTCCAGCATTTTGCGGAGATCGCTGTCCGAAGCGTCGTCCGCCTGCTTCTTGATCATTCCGCGGGCGAGCGTCTGCACGTCCTTCTCTTTCCGCTCGGCCGCGATCGCCAGCACATCGAGCTTGAGCGGATCCTTGCGCTTCTCCGCCTCGGCGAGAAACAGCGGCACCTTCGCCGCGGGCACCTTGCTCACCGCGCCGCTTAAATCCGCCAATGACATGGAAGCGGGCGGTCGATTCAGGCCGGTTTGCAATGCAATGCCCGTCGCTCGAATTTGATTGCCGCGAACGACGCACGCCGTCTGCAAGTCCTTCATGACGCCAAGATGCCGCTTGGCCGCCATTCCTGCGCCGATGTTTTCCTTCACGTAGCTGACGAGTTGGGCATCCCCGCTGCGCTGAACGATGTTCGTGATCTTCTTGGCAAGGATAACGGCCGGGCAACTATGTTCGTTGCTTGCCGCGTAGTTGAAGCGATCGACGAGCACGAAGATCGCCTCGGGGGGCAACTCGTCCACCGCCCGCGTCGCTTCGCGCACGGCGGCCGCGGAACCCTTCTTCACTTCCACGTCGATGAGGCGATCGATCGTCTTTTTGAAGGCCGCATTCTCCGCCTTGGTCGCGGTCGGCAGACTCGGAGCCAACGGGTGCGGCGGCCGTTCCTCGGCGGGCGTTTGCCCAAGCAACATGGCGGCGACGACAACGGACAACATGCGATTCCCCCGCAAAATGCGCTTCCCCCGCGGAACATTATCGCACACTGCAGGGTTCCATAGCTAACGATTCGGCCCTCGCCTATGTCTCAACCCTCAGGTACAGTCCTTCCAGCAGTCCTTCCAGCCCACCCTGCACCGAGTAATCCCATGTTCCGCACCATCCTTTCCGCGTCCTTCCTTACTGCCCTGGTCCTGCTTTGCCACGCCTCGCCCGCGGTGGGTCAAAAGAAGAACGACAATCAGGCCATGCAGAAGCTGCAGAAAGAGTTGAACGAGCGCGAGCAGCAAGTGAAGCAACTGCAGCAGAAGGTGCAGCAATTGGAAGCCAGGTTGCGAAACGAAAACAAGGACGACGCTCAGGCGGACGGCAAAATTAAGCAACTGCAGCAAAAGATCCAGCAACTCGAAGCCAAACTCCGCAATGAAAACAAGGACGACGCCAAGGATGATGCACGGATCCGCCAGTTTCAGCAGCAGCTCAAGGACAAGGAAGCTCTCATCACGCAGCTCCAGGGAAAAACCAAGAACGGCTCCGCCGACGCGGAAACGCTGAAGAAGACGATCAAGGAACTGGAAGGCGACAAGAAGAAGCAAGGGGACGACATCGCAGGCCTCAAGAAGACTATCCTGCCGCTCGACGCGCTGAAGCGTGCAAGGGTCGTCCATGTCCTTTCGTTGAAATTGAAAGACGACGCGGACGCCGACGCCAGGATCAAGAAGCTCACTGACGCGCTGCATGGCGAACTGTCGAAGATCGCCGGCGTCCGCGGCGTGTATCTCGGCAAGCCGCGCGAGAAGACCTCGGAGGCCAACTTCCACCTCCAGGCGACGTTGCTCGTGGAAGACGAAGCAACGCTCATCCGCGTGCTCGACGACCCGGCATTCCGAAAACTGGACGACAGCCTCCTCAAAGGTTGGGAAAAAGCGAGGACAGTCTCGACGGTCGCTCCGTAGTGCGGTCGGAACAAGTCATCGTTGCCGATGTTGGTTTATTGGTGGAGGCAGCGAAGCTTCCCCTCTCCCTCCGCATGGATCACGATCGCCTTTGCCGAATAGTCACCGCGGGGGAGAGGGTGCCCGAAGGGCGGGTGAGGGGAGCCTCCGAAGGCAGGTGCTTGCGGACGCAACTTTCCCGTTACATGATTCAAAAAAGGACACGTCTTCCGAAACTCCCCTCACCCGGCCTTCGGCCACCCTCTCTCCCGCGGTCACTTGATTGCACGCGCTATCGTGATCCCAGCGGGGAGAGGGGAAGCTTCGCTGCCGCTCCCACGCAATTCCGCCTTCGATGCTGGCAATGCACCCACGCAGGCGGTATCTTCGGCGGTGCAACCTCCTTGGTCCCGCTTGAGGATACCCCACATGAAACGTGCGTTCGCTTTGCTCTGCCTCGGCCTATTCGCCGCCGTCGGCTCAGGCCAGGAAACTTTCGGCACCATCGTCCGCAAGGATCCCGCCTTCGACAAGCTCATCCCGCAAGACGCCAAAATCGAAAAGCTGGCCACCGGATTCAAATGGGTCGAAGGCCCCGTTTGGATCAAGAACGGCGGCTTCCTGCTCTTCTCCGACATTCCCAACAACGCCATCCATCAGTTCACGCCCGGCAAAGGCCTGGTCCGCGATTTCATCAAGCCCGCGGGCTACACCGGCAAGGAGCCGCGCCCCGGCACGTTGCCGACGGACGAGCCGGGTTCCAATGGCCTGATGCTCGATGTCGAAGGCCGGCTCACGCTTTGCGAACACGGCGATTCCCGCGTCGCTCGGCTCGACAAGGATTTCAAGAACAAGGTCACGCTCGCCAGCAAGTACAACGGCAAGAAGCTCAACAGCCCGAACGATCTCGTTTACCATTCCAACGGCGACCTCTACTTCACCGACCCGCCCTACGGCATGGTCAAGCATTACGAGGACCCGGCCCGCGAACTCGATTTCTGCGGCGTCTATCGCCTGAAGAAGGATGGCGCCCTCGAACTGCTGACTAAGGAAATGACGCGCCCCAACGGCATCGCCCTGTCGCCTGATGAGAAATGGCTGTACGTCGCGAACTCCGACCCGAAGCTGGCGATCTGGAAGAAGTTCCCCGTGAAGGAAGACGGCACGATCGGCGAAGGCAAGGTCTTCTACGATGCGACCAGCGTCGTCGGCAAAAAGCCCGGCCTGCCCGATGGCTTGAAGGTGGACGTGAACGGCAACGTGTTCGCCACCGGCCCCGGCGGCGTGTTGATCTTCAGCCCGGAAGGCGCGCTGCTCGGCGTCCTGGAAACCGGCGTGCCGACCGCGAACTGCGCCTTCGGCGAGGACGGCACGATCCTCTACATCGCCGCCGACAAAAGCCTCGCGAAGATCCGCACCTCGACGAAGGGGAAGGGCTTCTAGAATCCGCACTCGCCGCGAGCGGCCGGCGTTAGCCGGCTGGTACAGCCTCGGCAGAAGTCTCGTCATGCCCTGACAGGTGCACGACACGAGACTCTTGCTTGATGCTATACCAGCCGACGAACGTCGGCTGCTCGCCATAACGGATTGCGGAACAAGCGCCCGATTCGATATCCTAAAGCAACTGCCTCCTTCGTTTTCCCCGCCTCCAGCGTCCATTCGAGACGGCCCGCCATGCATGTTGCGAAGCTTCCGCTTCTGAGTCTTGCGTTCGTTTGGCTCGCCGCGGCAACTCACGCCCAGCAGAAGGAACTCGTCGATCCCGATCATGCCGTCAAGATGGCGAAGGGGCTGGAACTGTTCAAGAAATCGGTGAAGCCGATTTTGATGGAGCAGTGCGTTCGATGCCATGGCGGGAAGAAGACGGAGTCGGAGTTCGATCTCACGGACCGGGAGAGTTTGCTGAAGGGCGGGTTGCATGGGGCGGTCATCGTGGTCGGCAAAAGCAAGGACAGCTTGCTGATGAAGGCGATTCGCCACGCTCGCGATCCCTTCATGCCGCGCGGCGCCGACAAGCTTCCTGAGCAGGCGATTGCACAGATCGCGGCGTGGATCGATCTTGGCGCTCCGTATGACGATCCGCTCGTCGCAAAGGGGGAACGAAAGAAGACGACTTGGACGCAGCGAGTCCTTGAGCCAGAGGCGAAGAAGTGGTGGGCGTTCGAGCCGTTGAGGAAGTCGGCTCCGCCCGCGGTGAAGAACGAGGCGTGGGCGAAGTCGCCGATCGATCGCTTCATCCTTGCGAAGCTTGAAACGGCGGGAATGACGCCCAATGCGTCGGCCAACCGCGAGCAGTTGATTCGGCGTGCGTCGTTCGATCTCACCGGCCTGCCGCCGACGCTGGAGGATGTGGAGGCGTTCGTCAAGGACACGTCGCCGAACGCCTGGCCCAAGCTGATCGACCGCTTGATGGCGAGCCCGCATTACGGCGAACGCTGGGGACGCCATTGGCTGGATCTGGCTCGTTTCGCCGAGAGCCATGGCTTCGAGCATGATTACGATCGGCCCACCGCATTTCACTACCGCGATTTCGTCATCGAGGCGTTCAACCGTAATCTTCCGTATGACGCGTTCGTCAAGTGGCAGCTTGCCGGCGACGAATTCGAACCGGAGAATCCGCTCGCGCTGAAGGCGACCGGCTTCCTCGCGGCCGGGGTGCACAGCACGCAGATCACCAAATCGGAAGTCGAGAAACATCGCTACGACGAACTCGACGACAAACTTCATACCACGACCACCGCGATGCTCGGCCTGACGCTCGGCTGCGCTCGTTGCCACGACCACAAATACGACCCGCTGCCGGCCCGCGATTACTATCGCATGCTTTCGACGTTTACCGCCACCGTCCGCAGCGAGGTGGAGGTGAATCTCGATTCGGCCGCGTATGCGAAGGCGAAAGCGGCATTCGACCGCGAACATGCTCCGTTTGCCGATGCGTTGACGAAGTATGAAGCCGAGTCGTTGCCGGCTGGCTTCGAGGCGTGGCAGAAGACCGAAGCCGCCAGGGCTCAGCCGATCTGGGAAATTCTGGATGTGCAGTCGGCCAAGTCGAAGGAAGGGGCGAAACTGACGCCGCAGGCGGATGGGTCGCTGTTGGCAAGCGACAAGAACGGCAAGTTCGATGCGTACACGATCGTCGGCAAGACGACGTCGCGCCGGTTGCAATCGATCCGCATCGAGGCGCTCGCTCATCCGTCGTTTCCCAAGTCCGGCCCCGGTCGCGCGGGGAACGGCAACTTCGCGCTGACGAACCTGAAAGTCGAAGCGACTCCTGCGAGCGACCCCAAGGCGAAGTCGATCCCTGTGAAGCTGAAGAACGCTCGCGCAACCTTTCAGCAGGTTGGCCTTCCTGTTGCAGCGGTGATTGATGCGGATCCGAAATCGGCGTGGGCCGTCGATGGGCAGATCGGCAAGGATCATGCGGCCGTGTTCGACCTGGAATCGCCGCTCGACGCGGAGGGCGGGTTCGTCCTCACCGTCACGCTGTTCTTCGACAACAACGACGGCCATCAGATTGGCCGCCCCCGCATGTCCATCGCCTCAGGCGAAATCCCACAAGACCTGCGAGCGGCCGGAGCGCTGGGTAAAGTGCGTTCGCTGCTGACGGTGCCGCCAGAGAAGCGGACGGCGGACCAAAAGGCGGCGTTGCTCGATTGGTACAAGCCGCAGGACGCGGGGTGGGCGAAGCTGAACGCGGCCCGCGTCGCTCATGCCGCCAAGGCGCCGCAATCGGCGAAGACGAAGATCCTGATCGCGACTGAAGGTCTGCCCGCGATTCGCCTGCACACGCAAGGGGACGACTTCCTCAAGGACACGCACTATCTCCGCCGCGGCGACCCGGAGAATAAGGAAGGCGTTGCCGATCAGAGCTTCCTGCAAGTGCTGATGCCTTCGCCCGAGGCGCAGAACCGTTGGCAGAAGCCGATGCCCGCGGGTTCGCGGGTTAGCGGCCGTCGCAAGGCGATGGCGGAATGGCTGACCGACGTGGACCACGGGGCAGGGCGGTTGCTTGCTCGCGTCATGGTCAATCGCATCTGGCAAAAACATTTGGGCCGCGGCATCGTTGCCACGCCCAGCGATTTCGGCAACCGCGGCGAAGCGCCCACCCATCCCGAACTGCTCGATTGGCTCGCCCAGCAATTCATCGACAGTGGGTGGAACATCCAGGCGATGCACAAGCTGATCCTCACCAGTGCGGTCTATCAGCAAAGCTCGGCCATCGACGAAGCGAAGGTCAAAATCGATCGCGAGAACAAGCTTTTCTGGAAGAACCCTTCGCGCCGCCTCGAAGCCGAGGTCATCCGCGATGCGCTGTTGGCCGTCTCCGGCGAACTCGATCCCCAACTCTTCGGCCCCGGCACGCTCGACGAAAAGAGCAAGCGCCGAAGCATCTACTTCACGGTGAAGCGAAGCAAGCTGGTGCCGATGATGGTAATCTTCGACGCGCCCGAAGCCCTCAACGGCGTGGCCGAGCGTCCGACGACGACGATCGCCCCGCAGGCCCTGCACTTGCTCAACAACGCCAACATGCGGCAATACGCCCGCAGCTTCGCCAAACGCATCGAACGCCCCAGCACGAAAGAAAGCGTCCGCCTTGCATATCGCGCCGCATTGAGCCGATCGCCCAGCGAGGAGGAAGTGAAGGAAGGGGTCGCATTCATCGAGCAAGAGATGGCGACCTACCCCGCGGACGTCGCCGACCGCCGCCAGCGAGCGCTAGCGGATTTCTGTCAGGTCGTGATGTGTCTCAACGAGTTCGTGTACGTCGATTGAACGTGCGGTCGCATGACGCGCTGTAGGGAACGCCCTCCGTGGCGTTCCGCCGAACTGGACGCGTCCGAGTAGCCGCGTCCACATTCCGCGATCCCCGCTTGCGGCTTAGCGTTCCAAATAGACCATCGGGATCGCTAAGCCGCAAGCGGGGATGGGTGCATTCCCGTTCCTGCGCGAGGGGAGAGCGGTTAAACTCGGTCCGAGAGCAGCTGGCGGGCAGCTGGTCGGT